>JAQGHS010000815.1 GCA_028291605.1 Planctomycetaceae bacterium
AACGGCAGCGATTTAAAAGAGTCAGCGAATGAGGATGCGGAAACGGCGCGTTCGATGGACCCTCTGAGGCAATATGCGAACCAAATTGAGAGTGGATCTGGCTCCCCTCGCCCTGGTACTCCGGGGAGAGGGGTCGGGGGTGAGGGGCTCTCCGGGCGTCGTTCAATTCGCCGTTTAAGGTCGTCTCTTTCTTCGAAATACCGAACCCCGCGTCAATGGTTAATCGTGCCCCTCACCCCCCTCCCCTCTCCCCGGAGTACCAGGGCGAGGGGAGCGAAGTCAACTCAAGGCACCGTTATCAGCCTTCGAACGCGATTCATCAAACCCAGCCCAGGGTTGACCCGCTTCTCACGCCCGTCCATGATGCAAACTCGTGACACGGGCAACATGTTTGGGCACTCGCATTCACAAGGGACATCTGATGATTCCGGAAATGTTTGATTTGACGGGCAAAGTGGCATTGGTGACGGGCGGCAGTAAGGGTTTGGGCAAGGCGATGGCACGCGGGTTTGCCGAAGCCGGCGCGAACGTGGTGATCAGCAGCCGTAATGAAGCGGAACTGCAAGCGGCCCAGCAGGAAATTCAGGACGGGACCAAGGTCAAAGTCGCCTACCGCGTCGCCGACATGAACGACCGTCAGCAAGTCACCGACCTCGCCAAGTTCGCCCTCGACACGTTCGGACGGGTCGATATCCTCGTGAACAACGCGGGTGGCAACACGCCGCAGACGATCGACGCCATCACCGACGAAGTCTGGGATCGAGTGGTCGAACTCAACCTGACCAGTTGCATGTCCCTCACCCGGGCCCTCGTGCCACAGATGAAGGCGCGGAAGTGGGGCCGGGTGATCCATATTTCCTCGATCATGGGTCTGGCATCCAAGACCGGCCGCAACGTCTATTCGGCGACCAAGTCCGCGTTGATCGGGTTGGCGCGAGCCTCAGCGCTGGATCTGGGTGAATTCGGTATCACCGTGAACTGCATCTGCCCGGGCCCCTTCCTGACCGACTTGCCCGGCAAGTTGTTGTCACCAGAAGAGAAGGCCGGCTTCGCCGTCCGCACGGCCCTGGGCCGCTGGGGCGAGCCTAAAGAACTGGCCGGAACCGCGCTGTTGCTGGCGTCGGATGCAGGCAGTTACATCACCGGCACCACGATCACCGTGGACGGTGGCACGCTGGTGAAGACGTTCTAAAAAGAACATGCATGGGACCAATGGGACGGAAGGGACTTATGGAAATTTGAGATCTCAGATTGTGAATTTGAGATTTCAAAACAATGTCCCTTCCGTCCTTTACGTCCCTTCGACGTAGCCGCATCTCGCCAGAGTGCGGGCCTCGCCAGTCACTTGCCCGCGTTCTGGCGAAACTCGGCTACAACAGATGCCTGACTTACTTCGCGGGCTGCCTGTTGAACAGCTTATTCCGCGTTAAACCCAAGATGCGAAGCCAATACTGCATCAGCACGCGCAACGTTGCCAGGCCATAGATGCAACTGCGGCGGAAGTTGATGCTGGAGGCTTCGTCGAAGTAACGGACCGGCACGGGAATATCACCCAGCTTGAAGCCGAAATACACGGCCTGGGCCAGGAACTGACTGTCAAACACAAAGTCGTTCGAATTGCTCTGCCAGGGGACCGTTTCCAACACTTCGCGACGATAGGCCCGAAAGCCGCTGTGGAAATCGCCGAGATTCTGCCCCAGCGCAATGTTCTCGATCAACGTCAGGATGCGGTTGCTGATGTATTTGTAGATCGGCATGCCGCCCTGAAGGGCTTCGCGCCGGGTCCGGATGCGCGAGCCGAGGACCATGTCACAGATTCCCAGCTTCAGAAAATCGATCGCGGCCGGGATCACGCGACTGTCGTACTGATAGTCGGGATGCACCATCACGACATATTCGGCACCGCGTTCCAAAGCCAACTGGTAGCAGGTCTTCTGATTGCCACCATAACCGAGGTTTTTCTCGTGACGGACCACGGTCAGGCCCAAAGCCTGGGCGACGGCCACGGTGTCGTCGCGGCTGCAATCATCGACCAGGATGACTTCATCCACGCTGCCCGGGGGAATGTCCTGCACGGTACGTGCGACAGTCGCCGACGCATTGTAGGCGGGCATGACGACGATCACTCGTCCCGGAATCGTATTCAGTCGCGGCGTCACGGCAGACGCCGTGCTGGGAGTGGGCAGAGAAGACGATGACATAAATTTCTCAATGGGAGGCGTTCGAGGACTCCCACTCCATACGCTGCCGATCCGCAGATTGTGGGACGTCTAAACGCGAAGTTCATAACGATTTACGGCTGCAGTTTATTGTCGAATCCCTCGACAGACTCCACAAGCTCTGATTTCAGCAGTAGTTGCGGAACAGTCTGACCAGCGGCCGCGGAATACTACGACCGTTGCGAGCGACAGAATCGTTCGGCCACGAGAGCACGCGGCGTGCTCTGATCCACTGTATTTACAAGGAGAATCAGGCTGCCCTGAACTTCGTGGCGTCTCAGGTGTCCATCATCAAAGCGTGAGGCGCCAGACGGGCGATAACGAGATACCGTTTGACGACGGCGCCTAAGTACGCCATGATGAGAGGTTGTTCGATTCCCGTTTTGGATGAACCGCGAAGTCACTTCCGAGTGCGACGCGGCAATCGAACGGTCGCGTAGGTCAGAGAAATCTCGAAAAAATCTCGGAACGATTGAGGTCTTGATGGTTGTTGCTTCGACAGAAGTCACAGTACACCCCGTGCCGGCTCCCCCCATGTCGGCCAGCCGCCGCAAACAACTCGATCGCACCCTGCAGCAAGCCTGTCTGGCCGCGCGAGTTCTGGAAGACACACGCGGGCAGGACACACTCGTTCTCGATCTCACAGGCGTCACCTCCATCGTCGACTTCTTCATCGTGACCACGGGCAGCAGCTCGCGCCAGATGAAGGCCATGGCCGAAGAAGTCCACAAGACTCTCAAAAATGAGGGTTCGAAGCGGATCGGCTACGAGGGTGAAGATTCCAGCCAGTGGGTCCTGCAGGACTACGGCGACATCGTGATTCACCTGTTTACGCCCGACGCCCGGAAGCTCTACGATCTGGAGCACCTGTGGGCGGAAGCACCGCGCGTCGACTGGCAGTCGATTGCTCCGGCAGTGGCGCCACGCGTCTAGTCGTTCTCGAACGAGTGGCCGGTGGCCAATACAACACGCCCTGGGCGCCCGCGCGACAATTACTTCTTCGGCATTGCACTGCGGACTTGTTCCAAAAACTGCTTCGCACGGGGGTGGTTCGGATCGAGTCGGACTGTCGCTTCGAATTCTCGGGCGGCCTCCGGAAGATTGCTCAATGCCATAAGCAGCGTCCCATGGAGAAACCTCAGCTCGGCGTTGGCCGGTGAGAGCTTAGTGGCGGCGGCAGCATAGGGCAGGGCTTCGCTGAATTTCTGTTGTGTTCCAAGGACTTTGATGAGGTTGGCGCGAGCCTCGATGGAACGGGGATCGGCCAGCAGCGCTTGTCGATACTGCTGTTCGGCATCACTCGGCCGCTGTTCTAACAGGTTGATGGCACCCAGGCTGATGCGAGCCTCAACCAACTGCGGATCGACGGACAAGGCCCGATCCAGATAATGCCGGCTCTTCGCGGGTTGACCGAACTGCATGAAAAGTTGGCCAACGTAGAGGAGCTCAGCGGCACCCGGTGGATCGTGCAATGTACGCTCGAACTGCGTTACGGCCTCGTCGATCCGTTTTTCCGCAATGGCGATGCCTCCCAGACGGTAATAGGCCTCGACATTCTCGGGTTCGCGCTCCAGGACTTTCTGCAATTCAGCGCGCGCGTCTTCAAGTTTCCCCCGCCGATTCAGCACATCGGCCAATTTCAAACGGATCAGGCTGTATTCGGGTTCGGTTTGGAGTAACGCACGCAGTCGTTCCTCGGCGAGGCCGGATTGTCCCTCCTGATCCAATGCCGCAGCCTCCTCCATGGCATTGAACACGGGCAATCGTCGTTTGATATCGGGCAGCTGGGCCTGTTGATCCGTGGGTCGCGAACTCATCCCACCCAGATATCCCAGGCTGGAAAGAACCTGCCGATCCTTAGCGGAAAGCGTGACGGCGTCAGCGTCGCGCAGCTTGAGCCGCCCCTCCAATGCAATCATCTGGAATTCACAATCCGCCAATTGATCCGGCATTTCCTTCGCGCGATTACGGAGTTCGCCGGGATCGACGGCGAGATCGTACAACTCCGGCTGCGACGAGCGGATGTACTTCCAATGCCCGGTCGTGAGACTTCGCAATGGAGCGCAGCCGTGTTCGAGTAATGGACTGTCGGTCGCGAAATAGTAGTCGCTCGGCAAGACATCCTGGCCGACCAGTCCCGTCCGCAGACTGCGCCCGGTCAGTCCCGGGATTGTTCGTAACCCCAGATACTCCAATACGGTCGGCGTGAAATCGATCAGACACACCGGCTGGCTGACACGTCGTCCGGGGGCGATTCCCGGTCCCGCCCAGATCCAGGGAACGTGCAGGCTGTGGTCATACAGCGTCAGTCCGTGTTCGTGCTCCGCATGATCACCCAGACCCTCGCCGTGATCGCCCAAAACGATCACGAGCGTTCGCTCATCCAGACGTTGCTCTTTGAGATAATCCAAAAGCCGTTGCACCTGGCGATCGACATGGGCGATCTCACCATCGTAAGGCCGCGAGACAAAACGATCACCAAATTCCTCGGTCCGAGGCAGATACGGATGATGGGCGTCGAAAAAGTGGACCCAGCAGAAGAAGGGCTGACGGCGCGGTCGCTTGAGCCATTCCAAAGCCGATTCGACCACCAGCCGTCCATCACGTTGACGTTCCAACGGATGGTCGCTGGAACCGGCGGTCGGCAGATCGTCATCATAGAAAGCAAACCCTCGTCGCAGCCCGAATTTCTGGTTCAGTACGAACGCGGCAACGAAGGCACCCGTATCGTATCCGGTCGATGTCAAACGCTCGGCCAGTGTGGGGATGGATTTCGGCAGGCTCCCCGTGCCATTGCTTCGTAAACCATGCTCCGCGGGGTATAAGCCTGTGAACAGGCTGGCATGCGTCGGCAAGGTGAGTGGCGCCGGCGTTCGCGCCTGTTCCCAGACAACGCCGCGTCTGGCCAGGGCGTCCAGTGCCGGGGTCAATGCTTCCGCATTGCCGTAGCAGCCAAGGTGATCGGACCGGGTGGTGTCGAGCGTGATCAAGAGCACGTTGATCGTCGGCCGGCGGTACTCGATCCAAGCGAAATAACCGGTCAGTAACAATCCGGCCGCTACCGTATACGCGATCCATCTTCGCCTGCCAAGATTCTTCACCGGCTCTCCCCTGCAACGCACGATCTGGCTCAGTCGCTGTCCGGGGCAGCGTCCGCAGGCGGTCTTTCAGGGACATCCGGCGCGGTCATCTGACGTGCCCGCAATGAATCGGCCGCCCGACACAGCTTCAAGCATCTGCGGAAGACGGCCCGCGGTCACGGGCAGCTATTTCAAATCGAAGTCGGCGGAATTCGTTCCTGGCTGGACGTCGAACTTGAGACCGGAACTCGTCGACGAGTATTTGTCAGGGATGATCTTCGCCGATTTCACCGCTTTGTCGTATTCCGCCTGGGCGGCTTTATTGGCCTTGATGTCGTCCGTATGCGCTGCGGCCGCAGGAAGTGGATTTCTGACCATAACATCATTCGGACCAATGACCCCTTCGAGGGAATAGTTTCCCTCAGCGTCGAGTTCAGCAACCACGGGAGCCCCCGACTCAGGTTGAAAGACGATGCTCCCTTTCGAGACCGGCTTTCCCTGATACTTCACCGTTCCCATGACTTCGGCATACTCGCGTTTGGGCGGCGCAGGAGTACAACCGGCCAAATGAGCACTGCAAACGCCGATCAGAACGAGACAGTACCCGAGGCAAACTGGTGGGCGGGCCATGAAATTTCGCGACTCCTGTATCAGAAAAAACACCGGGCAGGACTGCCAGCCAGGCATTCCGGTTTAGTCATTCACACAGGCGGCCGACGGAGTATCTCCGTCGGCCCAGCTGCGGAGGTCAAGTCGAATCCAGCGAGAGATTAGAACTCGCCGATCACGGTGCCGTCAGTCATGTCGGCCAGGTTTCTCAACGTGACGAGGCTGATGTTTTCGCTCAGGAAGCGGACACTTCCGTCGCCGAGTAGGATATGCACTCCACCCACATGCTGGCTTTTTAACGATTGAATGAACGACGTGGTGGAGGCGGACGGTACAGCCGGTGGCGGAGTCCCCTGAAAATAGGTCAGATTGGGCGCAGACCACACGGTTTTGATGGCAGAAAGTTGGATCGCATAAGCGCTGGAGCTTGTGTTATCCCAGAAACCATACCAGGCGGTCGTATTGAACCAGCCATAAGTGATCTGCGGGCCAGCCGTTCCGACGGGGACGTCGCTTGTCCTTTTGCCAGACCACCGTACTCGCCGACCAGCATGACGTTGGACGCTCCGTCAGTCATGTTCTGAACGCCGTTCTTGCTATTGAGATTCAGCGCCCCCAGCGTTCCGCGAGTCGTACCATCTGGACTCGAACCCATGATTCCCACATAGTCGATCGAGGCGATGGTGCCAATGTAGGACGACGCACTCCAGCCATAGCCATTGATGTGCGCGAGTGGAGACGACGGACAGATATAGGCTGGGAGTTGGATCTTAGTCGCCGCGTCGTGGGCCGCGATCCCTGTCCCGCCCCCGGTGAACCCGGCTCCCGACGCATTCAACAAGTTGAACAGCGGGGCTTGATCGAGGTACGGCAGAATGCAGGCGGACCAGTTATGACCCGTACCTGAGTTGTACCCAATGCAGGGAGCCTGGCAACTGACTTCGCCGGGCGGAAAGAGTTTGAAGACGTCATGATAATTGTGCAGAGCCAACCCGATTTGCTTGATGTTGTTCTTGCACTGCGATCGCCTCGCGGCTTCTCGAGCCTGCTGCACGGCGGGCAGCAAGAGTGCAATCAGTACGGCGATGATCGCGATCACCACCAGCAGTTCAATGAGAGTAAACGCACGAAATCTCTGGCGCAGCATGAAACGCCCCTCCAAGAAATAAACTGAGGAAATCGTCACCGACAACCAATTAGGAAATAAAAACTCCGCTGAGCTGCCGCGATAGAAAGCGGCGGCAGCCACGGTTCAAGATTTTGTCTGGAGATCGCTCTTAGTCGGGACTGTATATCACCCAGGCAACTCGATCGCGACTTTGGCGGCAGTCGACATACCGGGCAATATCTCACTCATCCAGACATCAGCATTTTTCGTTCCCGGCCTGAAATCCCTCGTATCAACCATCAAAGACATGACATCAGCAGTTCGAAAACAGAGCGTTTCTTCAAGATGAAACAGGTTGTGTCGACGCGTCCCAGTGTTGAAAAGCAACGCTCAACTGACGGAAATCGCTAAGTCTTTGAGCAACGATCCTTGCGGGACGCGCTAAATCTAAGCGACCATCGCCCGCGTATTCTTGCAGCGTGGGAACCCTGCGAGAGCACCGAAGATGGAGATTTGTTCAATCACAGCCCGGCTAGCACGACAGAAAAGTCGGCATCCGAACGGCTGAGCGCCTGCAGCAGTTTGGCCAGGGTTAAGATCGCATCGCAGGTTGGAAACGTTTCGCGGAACCAGTAACTGCCGCTGTCGCCACCTCCGAATTCGGCATTCGTTTCCCGCATGGCGTGCGCCATCCCCCACAATGTGGGATCAGCCGTCGCACAGAATCCATCTCGGCGGTCGATGGGGCGCAGCAACTCTTTGAAGGCGGGGCCCTCCACCACAATGTGGGAACGCCGGGCCTCAGTCAACACGGTCTCAGCCAGCAGCAACGTCAGCCGGCGGGCCGGGACCAGTTCCCCCCGTTCATCCCACGCGGCGCACGTTTGACCGTCGTCATCGATCAACAGTCCAAAGTGGGCTCCTTGCTGCACGACGGCTTGAGACATCCGCACATTGTCCGGATCGTTCGGATCCAGCAGCGACCGGGAACGGACCGGTGTCACCACAGGAATCAGTTTGCACGCGAGCTTTTGAAACAAGCGGCCAATCAGATCTCGTACCGGCCGGTTCGGGCACCCGACGCAGACCTTCAACGGTCGCAGGGCATGAAAATGCTTCCACAGACCTGATTCATAGACCGCCAGAGCGTGGAACGTCCGCTGCCCCGCCGATTGTCGAAGTGGCCGTTGATAACCCGCTTGAAAACGTTCTGAAATCGATGCCAGCAGATGATCGCGTTCTACGGGAATGGCTCCGGACCCGACAAAATCGAGACCCGTCCAGGCCGGGCTGCAACCCGATCCCGTCACATGAATGCCCGCCGACGCCTGCAGATGTTCCACGGCAAACCAGAAACAGGGGCGGCTGACCAGTCCGATATCGATCACCTGGCAACCCATCCGCCGCAACGTCTTGGCAACTCCGGTCACCAGATCAGGCGATGAAGGACGATCATCATGACCAATCACAACCTGTGGTCCCAGCCGTTTCTGCATCTGGCTGACGGGCGCGGAATCAGTTTCCTTCAACGTCAGCGGAGTCGATTCCCATAACAGACTGGCAAACGCCCCGGCAATTTCACCCGCCTTGGACGCCGTCAATTCATTCAGATAGATCCCACGCACACCCTGATCGGTAAACAACGTGGCCCGCTCGGCACGCTGCACCGAGGCATCGATTTTTTCGATCGTTTGCGGTGTCAACTGCGAGGTATCGTGCCGATGGGCACACTCGCGGCATTTGGGATAGAACGCTGCCAGTCGCGACAAATGCACGGCCCGGGAGATGCTGTAGTCCTCGCCCGGACAAACGTACTGCGGCTCCTGAAGTGTCGGCAATTCCAGCATGGCATCCCTGCGCGGTGGTCGGCGACTCGTCAGAGGACGAGACGTACGCGTGACTTTACGCCAATGCCGGGAGATAGGTCAACCACGAAATTATGACGAGAGTGAGCTTCGGCCATCCCTAATCTTCGCTTTTTCTTCGTGTCCTTTGTGACCTTCTGTTCAAAAAAGAATACGATTGGAACAGAAGGTCACGAAGAACGCGAAGTTTTACTCAAATGTCCCGGACGAAACTTCTTGTCATTCGATTTCTCAGTTCTTATTCGTGTCATTGGTGTGATTCGTGGTTGAGAAATTCCTAAGCAGGAGAACCACGAATCACACCAATGACACGAATAGGGCCCGCTGAGAGGCAATCGGCGATTTATCGCACGGTTGCTTTGTGGGAGCCTTAGTCATTCGTGATTGGTCATTCTTTCGTCATTCGGATTTCGTCATTCGTCATTTTCCCCCCAGCTTCCCGGCTCAGAGAGACAGGCCATAGCAAACCCCCCGCGGTTCTTGAAAATCGCCCCCTGCCTGAGTTAGAGTTTGTTCAGATTTCCCGTTACCAGTCCCCCGCGATGCCACGGGAGCCACGAGTGTTGATTATTGACCGGACCCAACGAGCCTGGGCCACGCTCTCGGCAGTGGTGTGCGCCGTCGCGGGCGGGGCCTACGTGTGTTACGCCAACTGGTCGGTCAGCGGCCCGAGCGGCGGTAGCGTACCGGGTTTGATTTTCGGCAGCATCGCGGCCGCGATGATGATCTTTGCCGGTCTGCTGGCCGCCCGTCGCCGATTCCCCGCCGCTCGCATCGGCAGTGCCCAGTTCTGGATGAAAGGGCACCTGTGGATCGGCACGCTGACCGTCCCGTTCGCCCTGTTTCATGCCGGCTTCGGCCTCGGCGGACGCGTCGAAATCTTACTCTGGATCTTGTTTTTTGGCGTCATTCTGAGCGGCTTCTGGGGCCTCCTGCTGCAGCAACTCCTGCCGCGGATCATGTTCGAAAACGTGCCGCGTGAGACGTTTATCGAACAGATCCCCCATTTGTGCGATCGCTTCACCGCCGAGTCCGACTGCCTGTTGGCGGACGTGTGCGGTCCGCTGGAAGTCAGTATCACCCCCTTCGAAATCAAGCAGTACGAATCCCATTGGAAGCCGCATTTTGACGAGGATCGCAAGAAAAACCGCAACGACTATCCCAAGACGGCATCCGACGCCATCCACTTTCAAAAGTTTCTAGGCAAGGTCTACGTCGGTGCGCCCACCCCGGTCCCCGCCAGCATCGCGGAACCTCCTCAGCCAACCGTCGCGAGCGCGGCCCCGCCAGTCATGAAATCGGTGGCGCAGATCAAAGCCCCGGAAGCACCCCCCCCAACAGACACTGCGGAAGCTACAGCGGCCAAGCCCAAACCTGATCCCAAAGCGATGCTCGCAGCGATGAAGGCCAAGTCGGCCGGCACCACAGAGCCTGTGACGAAAGCGGCCTCCGTGGATGTTCCCGAGGACAGCCATCCGGCTCCGGTAACGCCACCCGCCGCGGCAAAACCGGATCCCCGGGCAATGATGGCAGCGGCCAAGGCAAAAAAGGCGCAAGAGGCTGCCGCGGCCGCCAGCCCGGAGCTCAGCCCAACGCCCGATAATCCGCCAGCGACTACCGAGGCCACTGCCCCTGCCAAGCCCGACCCCAAAGCCATGATGGCAGCAGCCCGCGCGAAAAAAGCGGCCGCAGAGGCCGCATTGGCAACTCCGGAACCCGCCACGGCGACACCAGCGGATCCCCCAGTCGCCGAGGCTCCCGCAAAACCCGATCCCAAAGCCATGCTGGCCGCGGCCAAAGCCAAACGCGAAGCGGCCGCCGCTGCTGCGGCGTCTCCCTCGGCCGATCTGACCCCGGAACCAGCACCTGTGACACCAGTGGATGTGCCTGTCGCTGCGGCTCCTGCGAAACCCGATCCCAAGGCGATGATGGCGGCCGCCAAAGCCAAACGCGAGGCAGCCGCGGCCGCGGCGATCACCCCTTCGTCCGACCTGACTCCGGAACCTGTAGCGGCAGTACCAGCGGACGCTGCTGTCGCCACACCCCCCGCAAAGCCCGATCCCAAAGCCATGATGGCAGCCGCCAAAGCCAAACGCGAAGCGGCTGCGGCCGGTGCCGCACCGAGTACTCCGGTTCCAGAACCCAGCCCGGCTGCCGAAATCGCTCAGCCCAGCGTGCCGCAGGCTCCTGCCGGCAAGCCCGACCCGAAAGCCATGATGGCGGCGATGAAGGCCAAAAAAGAAGCGGCGGCTCAGCAGGCTGGAACAACTTCCGCCGCGGCCGCTCCGCCTGCCGCGAAGGCCAATCCTCTGGCTCAATTGAAGGCCGTCAAAGAACCTCCTGCCGAGGTCTCGGCATCGGCAGACTTGATCGCCGCTGCGAAGGGAGCCCCCCCGACGCCCGTACAAATCAAAGAATTGAAACTCTTCTACCTCGAGCTGATCCGGCCACAACTGCCCCTGCAACCGGTCACGCAAAACTGGAGAGAAGCGATTCGCCGCTCGATCATGGTCTGCCAGATTCGTTCGGACAACCAGCATCCGGCATTCACTCCGATCCTGGATCATTTGCTGGACCGCTGCGAACAGCGACGACAGTTTGCCATGATTCAACGTTATCATTTCTGGTTGCACGGCTGGTTGCTGGTGCATATCCCGGTGACGGTGGCGCTCTATGTCGTACTGGTCGTCCACGCGATTGTGGCTTTGAGAGTTGTTCCATTTGGGAATTAGATGATTTAAGAATACCGCCCGACTCTGGAGAGTCAGGCTACAACCCATGAGCTAATCACGTGACCCGAGACATTCGCGAACTGGCCGAACGCGCGCATCTGGAGTTCCACCAGCAGCCGCACCGTTTTCGTCGACGGGCGTGGGTGTCAGGCGTGGTGCTCGCGATCGCTTGCGGTGGTTGGCTGTTGTGGGCGGCGATCCGTGGTGATCACGAAGCCTTTGATGCAGGCGGGCTCTCCAAGTCCCACGCTTTCATCTCCAATGACTGCCGGCAATGCCACACGACCTGGCAGCCCGTCCGCCGTCTGTTCTCGATCGGATCACAAGTCAATTCGGCGGATAATTCATCGGTCAGTAACGCGGCGTGTGTGAAGTGTCATGCGGCCGCCGAGCACAATCATCGACAGATCCCCGCCCACGCCGCGCTCTCCTGTGCCGAGTGTCATCGCGAGCATCAGGGCAAGCTGCAACTGGCCAGCGTCTCCGACCAGCATTGCGTGCGATGCCATGGAGCTCTGAAGACGACTGACGGACCCTCGG
>JAQGHS010000828.1 GCA_028291605.1 Planctomycetaceae bacterium
GGCGGGGAGCACAAAGGCGCGGCGATGAGTTCGATGTATGCTCGTGTCCGGGGTAACAATCATCCCGAGACCGGCCTGCCCACGAACGTCCTGGTGCTACCGGAAGCCGTTAAAGACGGTTTGAAGGTGGAATCGAATTTCGAGACCGGAGCCCTGCCTACCCTGACGCAGACGGGTTCGCTGGGTGACACCTATCGCGCCTTCAATCCCAGCAGCGGCGGCGATTTGAAACAGGATATGGAGCTGCGTTTGTCGGCGCCGCGGATGCTGGATCGTCGCGAGTTGCTGCGGGGCCTCGATTCACTCCGGGCAGTCCGCGAAGTGACCAAAGTCGCGGACAGCCTGTCGTTTTATCAACAACAAGCCTTCGACGTCATTACGAACGGCGTGGCCTCGGCCTTCGATCTGTCACGAGAATCACCAGAAACGATTGCTCGGTACGATACGAGCCGGCTGTTTCGGAGTGCAGACCTGACGAAATACTACGACATGCGGCGAGTCTCCAATCAACTGGGGCATCAGATGCTGTTGGCTCGGCGCCTGTGTGAAGCGGGCTGCGGCTTCGTGACGGTCTCGGATTGTGGTTGGGACTATCACGCGAACGGCAACAGTCCCAAGGGGATGACCGGCATCTATCCGATGGGCGGGCAGGTCGATCATGCCGTGAGCGCGTTCATCGAAGACTTGGCGGCACGCGGTTTAAGCGACAAGATCCTGCTGGTTGTGACCGGCGAAATGGGACGCACGCCTCGTATTAACAACGGCGGTGGACGTGACCACTACGGTGAATTGACTCCGTTGTTGCTCGCGGGCGGCGGCCTGAAAATGGGTCAAGTGATCGGTCAATCCGACAATCAAGCCGGCAAGAGTCTGACGACTCCCTACCGTCCGAGTCATTTGCTGTCGACGATCATGCATACCCTGTTCGACGTGGGCAAATTGCGGCTGGAATCCACTGTGCCGCGCGACATCTTGCGCCTCGCCGACAGCACGGTGCCGATCGACAATCTGCTGTAGGATGGCCGCCCCGGCCGTCGCATTTCGTCGGAGGAAGGCAGCGAATTAAAAGAGGCAGCGAATGAATGCGGCTGCGCCAGGATGTCAAGGTATTATCCTATTCGCTGTCTCCTTTAATTCGCTGCCAATATTTGAATTCGGAAGACGGCAGGGGCGCCCATCCTACAGTCATTTCACGGCCTGTAAATTCGCAGTCTTGGCATCAAACTTCAACACGAACATGTAGCTGCGGGTATTGACACCCCAGATCAGGTTGCGTTGGGGATCATACATCACGCCGATGTTATAGCTCCCCTCTTTGGTGAACGGCGGTTTGTCACTGTCGAGCGTGGTCTGGAACCACGCGTTCTTCCCGCAGTCGTACACTAAGCCAGACGCCCCGATCATAATCATGTCGTCGGCGGGCAGATAAATCGCCTCGCGAAAGTTGGCAGCACGTTCGTTGGTTTCGTGAATCTTATCGGAACCCGCCGCCGTCAATTCGGTTGCCTCGCCGGTGGCGATGTCGTACGCAGCCATCTGGCAGCCATTTGTCTCACCACGGATGAAGAACACGAGGCGCTTGCGTCTTGCGTCGTAAGTCACCCCCGAATTATCAACGCGAGGGCTGAAGAGTTTACCCTTCAGCGGCAAGGCCTCCCAGGTGCGGTTCTCCGCATTGAGCCGCCACAGGCCGGTGGCCTGGTCCTTGGTATACGCCCAGGCGATCAGACCCTCAGGTGTCGTGACCAGCGTGACTGTATAGAAGCTGGGGATGTAGGGGTTGACCTGTGTGTTCTTCGTCCATTTGCCGGTTGGGGCATCGAAGAAATAAGTGTATTTGTGAGGCGCAAACACCATGCACTTCAGGCGTGGATCGTAGCCGGTGGATTTGTACGTGTGACCGGTCATCCACGGGTTGCCTCGAAAACTCCATTCACCGGGGACCTGGTCGTTGCTGAAGCACCAGTCGATGGGGAATTCAGGGGCAAACGGAATCGTATAGCGATCGGTTTTGACATCATAAACCTGCGGGGCCGTGCCGCTGTACGCCGAGTGTCCCCCCGAGAACCGCAGAATCTGATCGAGATCCGGCGCGAAGACGGCCGAACCCCAGTCCATATTGGGTTCAGGTCGCTTGGGCGTGGGACGCAGCACCCACTTGTTGCTTGGCAGATTCTTGAGATCAGCTTTGACTTGCGCTGGGTCGGCAGCGGGTATATCCTTCTGGTACCAACTCGGATCGTACGGGCCGGCGCGACGCTCGACGGCGTCTGGTTGCACGCCGAACTTGGTAGTCCCTGCGACATCTGGCGAGTTGGTGTCGATGTCACACAACCAAAGTTTGCGCTCGCTGTCGACAAGCGCGATCTGATCGTCGGCATTTACCGCCGCTTGCAGGCCGCGGATGCGGGGACTGATCGGGGTTTCCTTGCCCGGCTCGAAGCGTTTCACGAGTTGCCAGGCGTCGGCTATTTCGTCGTAGGTCCACGCTTCCAGGGGGAGACTTTGATAGGGATGGCTGGTGTAGTCGGTGGTCGAATTCACCGTATAGCCGCCCAGCAGGAGCAACTTCTTGGCCTTGGGCAGCCACAGCATGGCGTGACCGGCCCGTGGCGCCGGAGAGATGGACGGGGCCTTTTGCGTCCATTGATCGCCATCAAAAGCCCAAGTGTCAGCAACGGTCTGATCGAGTTGATCACCGCCGAAGAGAATGATCTTTTTGCGAATGGGGTCATAGACAAGTTGTGAATTGCCCCGCTGCGGCGGCTGGCGATCCAATTCGAGTTTTTTCCAAGTGTTGGTCGCGGGCGTGTAGATCCACGTGCCCGGATCTCCGCGAGTGGTATCGGAGTTCCCGCCGCCAAACAGCACCACTTGCTCTCGCGCTGCGTCATAGCAGATCGAGCCCCAGAAAAGTTGTGTCTTCAGTGGCGTTGAGTTTTGAGGATCCCCCTTCGCTTGTAGATCCTTCCAGACACGTCGCTGTGAATCGTAAGAGAACGTGTGGCCGTTAATGTAGAACAGGTACTTCCCGTCCTTGGAAAGGTGGGTCCAGTTTTTCGCCGCTCCCACCAGCCAATAGTAATCCGGCCAGTTCGGTCGGACGTTCCCTTCTACGTCCTTAAAAAAATCTCTGCCCTTCCAGCCGGGTGTCTTGCAGAGGCCGAATCGTGGACCCCAATTTTTCCCCTCAGGCAGCCAGTTCTCCCATTGGCCGCTTTCGGGGTCGAAGGCCAATTCGTCGTAGGTGTATGGCGCGCGACGGTCATAAGCGCTGCTGATCCAACCCAGCGACATGAACCGTTTGACTTCAGGCGACCAGACGACGGCGATCGGCGCGTCGGGGCCCATCATCGCTTGGTCCTGCCGCGACCATTGATTGACTGGCCGATCGGCGGCAAAAGCGGGTAGCGAGGCGAATGCAAAGCAACTAACGATGAGCACGATCGCGAGCTTCTTCATTGGCGCACCTTCAGGGAGTTGGGTTTCTCAATGGGATCGTAGTATGTCTTCGGCCTTCAATGATTCGTAGGATGGGCACTCTTGCCCGTCTGTATTAACACCGTGAGCTGCGGAGACGGGCAGGAGTGCCCATCTTACAGGCTGACCGGTGGTGTCGCTGCGCTCAACCATCGGCCACTCTCCGCGACCCTTCCGGGGACGAAGTAATGCTATTGCACAATTGCCGAAGGCGTCGGCTGGCGCAGACGACTACCGCGAACCCAACTCCACCAGGCAACCGTTTGCGCGATGATCATGACGAACAGGACGGCCGCTGCCAATTGATATGGAACGCGTTGATTCACCAACGAACCGAGCACGCCTCCGACGATCGTTCCCACGGCCATTCCGACGGCCAGCGTGGCCTCATGAATCCCGGCTGCCAGGGCGCGTCGTTCGTGGGAACTGCCCGCCGTGCTATAGAACAATCCCGAAAAATAGTTGTAACCGACCAGTTGGCCCAGCAGCATCAGGCCGACCAACAATGTCAGCGAGGAAGTGGCCAGTGAAATGACGATCAATCCGATGGCTGCCAACACTTGTGAAGTCAGCGAAATACGGAGGCTGTAATGCCAGAACGTTCCGCGGTACATCACGAAATACGTGCCCACGATGACTGCTCGCCAGATCGCGAGCAGTTTGCCGTGTTCTTCCGGTGCGACGCCGATGGTGACCGCGAGTTCCGGAAGGAGGTGGAGTACCATGCTGCCGCCGAACATTCCTCCCAGATTGGCAATCCAGCTCAGACGCTTGAAGGCAGTCGCCAGCTCCACGGCCTGATGTTCTGCGGGCGTCTTGTCGACGACGGTGACAATCAACGGGACGACCCGACGGGCGGCTGTAATCGCCAGCACGATGTTGAACAGGGAGACCACAAATGCCGTCAGGTACGTCCAATTCCTGCCCACCGAAAAGAGCGACCCGGCAGTCAATTGGCCGCACATCATGCCCAAGTTCCAGGACACACAATACAGGATCAAGGTGCGACTGACTCCGCTGTGA
>JAQGHS010000833.1 GCA_028291605.1 Planctomycetaceae bacterium
TCACAGCGGACGGGCACCATCCACCGCAAGTCGAGATTCGTGATCTCACCGTCCACCCGCCACACATACTTCACCGGCAGCTCACACTTCTGGCAAGCCGAGATCACCACCACCGCGATGCCGCATTCTTCGGCCAGCGCCTCCAGCGAACCGAGCAGCGCTCGCATCTTCTGACTTCGCGGCCCGGCCCCCGTGTAGGCTTCCAGAGGATCGATGATCACTAATCGCACATCCCCCAGCGCTTCGATCTGCTGCTTCAACATGGGCGTGTCGCGGCCCAGGTCAAAAGCGCGCGGCCCACCGGGCGCCGTCGATTTCGGCACCTTGATCGCCACGACATTCGGCAGATTAGCCTGCCCCCGGCACAACCGCGGCCGGATCGAGTTCCCTACGTGATCCTCACCGTTCAACAAGAGGACTTTGCCAGCTACGGGAGGCGGCAAAGGCGGCAACACCCTCCGCCACCGAGGCGCCGGCCAATTGATCCCCGCCGACACCCGAGCCGCCAGGTCCAGCGCCCAACAGGTCTTACCAATCCCCGGCTCACCATAAACCACGGTGACCTTCCCGACCGGAATCGTCTCCGGCCACAACCAGCGGACCTCTTCGGGAGCCACGTCCCCCAGCGAAACCACCTGCAACTCACCCGACTCGTCCGCCGCCGGCGCAAACAAATCGGGACGTTCTTTCCGGTACCGCTTCAGGGCCACCTCCACAATCCCCATCCGAGCATCCAGCTCCTGCCAGGGCCACTTCTTCGCCTTGACATAATCAACAAGAGCCGGCCGGATCTCCAACTCGGTGATTCCCAACCGCAAGCATTCCAGAGCATAGCAAACCATCATCTCGCGCCGCTCCAACACGACACCACCGAGTGCCAGTTCAGCAATCGCAGCCGGACTTGATTCATACTTGGTTTCCATTTTCAACACCTTTCGTGTGAGGGGAAGTTGTCCGTAGTCCTTGGTCAGTGGTCCGTTGTCCTTGGTCATTTGCACTTGGCCTGCCAGGAACAATCCAACTGTGAGGACCAGCCACGCCCGACAAACCAAGATCAAACGACAAGTGACAACTGACCAAGGACTACCCCCCCTTTTCCCACATCCTCAATGCATCCCCAAATCACGAAACGTGTCGAAATCCAGCGTTTTCAAGCACCAGAACGGAAAGAACGGGTCAAGTTCACGCAATTCAACCCGGTGTGCGCCCTCGAACTGGGCATCAAAGAAGGTAGCCTTCACGCCTCGCGTGAAGAGACCTAATGGCGCGCTTCCGCCGTCCAGCACAAAGTCCCACGGGGACGGCTCCTGAGCAATCCGCCATTCCTACGAACGACTGGCCAATCATTAGCGTATGTCATTAAGGTTCTTCGCCCATTTGCAGAAATAGACTCAAGATTCTGCCTGGAAATGTGAATTTTTAGAGCGCAAAAACTGATTCCCCTGCCGAAACAAGATGGTAACAAGCGAATTATTTCGAAAACTTTATCTGAGCAAGAATGCTCATTTGCCGTTCTCTACTTTGGAAGCGACTCGCCGCAATGGTGACCAGGTGTCTGTTCTACGTGTTTTGTCGCCTGTCGCTCGCGGTGCTGGTCCTGACTGTACTTCAATTGGTGGTGGCCAGCGGATCGGCTTCAGCACTTGAGGCGGAGCAACCCTTTAGTGTGCGCGGAGTCGACAATAACTCAACCGAATTCGAAGAGAATGCCACAGCTTCGTCCACAGGCTCGATCTCAACCAGCGATGGGTATTCAAGCTGGCTGAGAGGTGGCAATGCAGGCCCCGGTCCCAAGACACTGATGTCGTGGAATGGAGCTGAAACCGACGACCATAAGCCCAACCCCAAGCTGGTGACCGACCGCCCACACTTCAGTGAAGCGAGTTCACTGGTCGGACTGGGCCGCGTCCAGATCGAGACCGGGTACTCGATTTTTTCCGACCGTTCGAATGGCATTCGGACCATTACCCAGTCGTTTGGCGAGCCGCTGCTGCGTGCAGGGGTCGGAGCTGAATGGTTTGAGTTTCGACTGGCAACGACCGCCCTGACCGAATCCGTGTCCGCAGCGGGCAATTCTCGTTTCGCAGCAGGCGTGGATGACATCTACATCGGTGCCAAATTGGCGATAACGGAGCAAGCCGGAGCATTGCCGGAATTTGCCATCTTCCCACAGGCACGGTTGCCCTCAGGCAGTTCCGCCTTCACGTCAGACCGGTTCCTGCCGGGCGTGAATCTCGCTTATAGTTGGATGTTGAACGACTGGATCGAATTGGAATGCAACACTCAGTTCAACAATCGACGAGATGATTTGTTTCACACGTACACGGAATTCATTCAGACGGCGAATGTCGAGTATGAACTCGCGGAAGCCCTGGGTGGCTTTACGGAAATCATCGCCTTTATCCCGAGTGGCTCGCTGTCAGCCCTGCCAGAATACTACTTCCATGCAGGTCTGGTCATGTTTCCCAACGACGACGTCCAGTTCGACATGCACGCAGGGGTCGGTCTCAATGCGCCCGCTGCGAACCTGGCATTCACCGGCGTCGGGCTCTCCTGGCGGTATTGAAACCTCTCGAACGGGGTGGCGCAGATTTGAACCTGTGTGAGCTCAGCGTGGGAGATGAGAAGGGGACGCCGCTCATCGGACTCCGTTGACGCGTCCCGCAAATCATTCGTACTTGTAGCGGTCTCTCACTAACTCCTCGAACTCAATCCCCTTTTTCATGGCTTCTTCCAGATCCTGGCTGAGGGCCATGTGGAATCGCTTCGCGAGTGGTAACAGGCATAACGTGACCGACTCGGCTGAACTCGAGCATGAGACCCAATCCGGCTGAAATCCGTACCCGCTGCGGAACGCTTGTCAATTCGGCGAAGTTCTGTCATTCTCGGCGGGGAATGAAATGGTCGACGTCGCGAAAAACCTGGGAATTCGCCAGTCTCGCGACGAGAAATATGAGGCGCAGGCCATGGTTGCGAACAATGTCGGTGAGAATCCTCCCAATGTTGATGGGCAGCCGGAATCCAGTTCGACTCCGCATTTCGCCGGGGACACTTCGCAAGAACCGCGAAGGCCACAGTTCCTGACCAGCGAACAACTGCTGTTCGGCATCGTGGCACTGAAAAACAATTTTATATCCCGAGAACAGTTGGTCGCGGGGTTCGATGCCTGGATTCAAAACAAATGTCGCAATCTGGCAGAGCTTCTCGAGCAGCATCAGGCGATTGACGCAGATGACCGGGCAGTGCTGGAGCGGCTCGTGACGAAGTTGGTGGCGCGGCACTGTGGCGACATCGAGCAGAGCCTGGCAGCGGTCGGTCGGGCATCGAGTGTGAACCCGGGATTGGATCACGTGCCGGATCCCGAACTTCAGGCCAGCCTGGGACACGTCGCGCCGTGCGTGGAAAGCGAAGCCGATCCTTTCGCCACAATCGTGCTGGGCAACACCTCGCGCGGCCGGTTCCGAATCCTGCGTGCACATGCCAAGGGAGGGCTGGGGCAAGTCTTTGTCGCTCTTGATCAGGAACTCCATCGTGAGGTGGCACTCAAAGAGATCTTACCGCAGCACGCGGACGATCTGGTAGGACGCGAGCGATTCGTTCTGGAAGCCGAGATTACCGGTGGCTTGGAACATCCAGGGATCGTACCGGTGTATGCACTGGGGCAAGACACGGACGGACGTCCTTACTATGCCATGCGGTTCATTAAAGGCGACAGCCTCAAGCAGGCGATCGACGAGTACCATAGTCAGGCCCATTCAGAGAGGCACGATCCCGGAATCCGGCAAATTGCCTTGCGCCAACTGCTTGGCCGGTTTATCGACATTTGTAATGCAATCGAGTACGCCCACAGTCGCGGAGTCCTCCACCGGGACTTGAAGCCGGCGAATGTGATGATCGGAAAGTATGGTGAGACGCTGGTGGTCGACTGGGGTCTGGCCAAGGCCGCGGGCAAGAAGGAACTGGAATCGGGTGAAGTGACTCTTCGCCCAAAGACCTCCTTAAGCAGTTCCGGTCAAACGATGCCGGGTCAAGCCCTGGGCACGCCAGCCTACATGAGTCCGGAACAGGCGACGGGTCGCCTGACGGAACTCGGACCGGCAACCGATATCTACAGCCTGGGGGCGACTCTCTATCACATCTTGACCGGCAGACCTCCGTTTGAGGGCCCGATTATGGAAGTTCTACAAAATGTCGAGAAAGGGAGGTTTCCCAGGCCCAGTGAAGTCACCCGAGGAATCGCGTCCGACCTCGAGGCCATCTGTCTGAAGGCGATGGAGTTGCGGCCGACGGACAGATACAACTCGCCCCGCATTCTGGCCGACGATCTGGAACGCTGGCTGGCGGACGAACCGACGTCGGCTCTTCCTGACCGTATGTTAGGAAAATTGAAACGCGAGTATCGGAAGAACCCCGCTCGCATCGGTCTGATCGCGGTGGCCGCATTGCTCGGTGCACGCTACGCTGGGATTAATGCGGTTCGACTATTCTTGCCACCTGAAACCGGTGAATCATTACGAGTTGCCGACGACTTAACCTTTCGCACCATCGTGATCGGGGCAGGAATCGGAGGTACGATTGCTGCGTCGAGCATCTTGTTGAACTCATTCAGAAAACGAGATGCCAACCGTCGTAAAACAACTCTCGTTAGCCACGAGAGGCAAATCATTCTGGGGGCGTTCGCCGGAGCTGTGATATTGCTGTTAGTCATAAAAAGCCTATGGGGTATCATCTCCGATTGGGCCGAGAGCTTGATAAGCCAGGTGACCGGCTGGACCGGTTGACGCGCAGGCATCGGCGAGGTGGGTTCAATCATGACGGTACAGACTCCGGATTTATTTCAGTATCGCGATATCGAGTACGACGTGGTCGGCGTCAGTAACGGAGAACTCTTCGACGAGTATTCGCTCGATGTGGAACTGGTGAGTCCCAGTACATCTTGTGCTCGGGGATATCAGGCGATTTTCAGGATTGCCGACCATCACCTGGTCGTGAATACGCTGCTCCTATGCGTATACCGAGAGGGACCTGCGAATCCCGCTGAACCGGGCCCCCTTATTCTGGGAGCTGAAGCATCCGATCCGAGCAGATTCAGTGAGGGCTGGGACTATCAGTACAACGACCTTGACCATCGCCTCGATTATTCCGGTGGAGTATTAATCGGGGACGGATTCGTACCAGAGTTCATCATGCCGCTGTGTCAGCCGCGAGCCTGGGACTTCATCAACGTCAGCGAACTGATTTTCTACCGCGGAATCCTGGTCGAGCAATTTGACCGCACCGCGGAAGTGGCCGAGATTCGCCGCCAGGCGGGAAGCCCGCGAACAAGAACCGACCGAAGCGAACTCCTCTGGGGAGCGCAACTTGATCGATTTATCCGGGGTTCGTTTGCCGAAGAATACCGAGTGTAGCGACGTGTCGTCAGACTCCGAGCAAATGTGGCGGCCATCACCCCTCTGTCCGCTGCTCGGCTGCAGAATCAAGACGCAGCTCTTCTGCGTCGTTTGATGAACAACGTAAGTCATTCGTTCTTGTAGCGATCCCTCACTAACTCATCGAACTCAATCCCCTTTTTCATGGCTTCTTCAAGATCCTGGCTGAGGGCCATGTGGAATCGCTTCGCGAGTGGTAGGAGTTTTTCGGGGTCGGCGAAGACGAACATCGCAACTTGCCCGCCGGTTGCGAGTGCGATGAATCGCTCTTTGTGGCCGGCGTCGCTGACGGCAGTGTTGACCATCGTGATGACTCGTTCGAGGTCGTACCAATCGCCCTTGTTTCGGATTTGAGCCTGGTAGAGTCGGTCGTTCATCACGAACTGCAAGGTGTAGGGGGCCTCATAGTCGTCGGCGTTCTTCTGGTGCCACGTTTCGTGTGCCGCTGTGGGCACAAACCTTCCGCGGGTGGATTTTGCGAGAGTGGTGACCAACTCGTCGTGACGACAGGGGAGCATGCCGGTTTCGACATCGAAGCCCGTGGCACTTTCGGCGTCTGCGAAAACTTCGAACAGGCCGTATTGGTCGGCCTTGGAATCCTGTTGGCGCAATGACCGTCGCTTGGCGGCAGCGGCCAGTTCGTCTGGGCTGAGAACTCCTGATTGGCGGACGGCCTCCAGGAGTTCCGCGGGCGGCGTCGGCCGGGCTGACTGTTGGAATTGAGCCAGGTCTGATGGGTCGAGCTTCTGCCCGACTCGTTCAATTGCTTGGTGGACTGCAGGGCCTCCGATGGAATTTAAAGCGGTACAGATGTCCGAAAGTTCCCCTCTCTCGGCGCTGTTGGCGAGTGTCGCCAAACGCTCGATGATTTCTGCATCGGCGGTCTTTGCGAAGGCGGTTGCTGCGGCCTGGATCGCTGTTCGACGGCGCTCTTCCGAGGACAGCCAGCGGAACAATGTCCCGCGCCCGGACATGGGGTCGAGGCGAATCCAGGCCTCCAGGAGATGCGTCGCGTAGAGGCCCTGTTCCGATGCCGCTAATTGCTTCAGCCAAGGTAGATCCTTAATCTCAGCCGATTCGGCTAATGCGGTCAGAATGCCCAGGCGATCTCCGCCGTACCCCTTCTTCCCGTCATCCGGACAGGCTTGAATGATCTCCCGCAAATGGTCCTTCGCGAGCGTTTTTAGGGGCTCTGGTGATCGCTTGGCGAACTCTTCAAAGATCGTGGCATTCCGGCAACTCTCAGGGTTTATTGGTCGAGCTGACTTGAGAGCAAATTCGAAGATGTCGGGCGTCAATTCTCCACTGGATAGGCAGTAGAGGAGCCGGTCTCGATCGGGGACATCTGGACGCTGTAACAATTTCAGAAAATGGTCTCGAGCCCCCGGCACCTTGCGTATGCCACAGAATTGAATGGCGGCAGATACGACTTTAGGATCGGTATCATCCAACTGTTGCAGCAGGCGGGCCACGAGATCCGGTTCGGCGGACAAGAACTTGAGATGTTCGGCTTCCTCCAGGTCACCGTAGATGCCCGAGTCGAGCCCACTGAGCAATCGGCGACGCTGCTCTGTGTTGCCCGTCGACAAAACTCGAGACGCGAATTCTCTGCCACGAGGATCACTTAGCCGGCACAGAATCAAGGCGGCACCTACCCCCTCGTCCGTGACGCGATCTTTCGGCAACATCGAATGTAGACGCTGCATTGCCTCGTCGCGATGTCGTTCCAGCAACGACACCATTTCTAAATCGAGGAAAAAGTCGGTCGAAATTGAGCTGAAGATGCGTTGCAGTCGTTCATTCTCAGCCTTCTGCGCCAATTCTCGTGCCTGCTGGATGGCTTGGATACTCTTATTGATGGTGAGCCAATTGGAAGTGTCCGCCGAATCGGATTTCATAGCCTCATTGGTGGCAGTGGGATTGTTGGTAACGGCTGCCGGACGGCAACCGGACGTGAATAGCACGACTGTGAGTAGATGCAAAATGGCTAATAATCGGTTTCGCATAGATGGTCACTGCATTGTTGCGACGGGCAGCTAAACTACTGTCTGTGGATGTCATTCTTTATCACGATCTGAAGAACGAAGAAGACGGCCAAGAGTGGCCATCTTACATGCGTGTCTGATCATTTCGACAATAGCTCGACAATCTTCCGGCCCATGGCGCGGGCGGAGATGTCATCCTCGCCGGTGACGATCTGGCCGTCGACGGTGACGTCGTCCTCAGCGGTGCCTGGGCGGCCGAGGGCTCCGGCGGGGGAGAGGATGGCTCCGTTGGCTTCGGGGTGCCAGCGGCAGGAGGGTTGGGCGGGTTGGCCGTTGTAGATGCCGGGGGCGGCCTGGCGGGTGGGGGCGCAGACGGTTTTGCCTTTGAGGGGGCTCTGGCCGTCGACTCGAGCCCAGGCCAGGACGGAGACTGCGTTGCATAGGGCGCAGACGTATTTGCCTTGCTTGAGAAAATCGTTGATCAGTTGATTCACTTTGGCTTTAGTGGGTTGGTCGCCGTTGTAGGTGGGGTTGCTGTAGCGGCCGTTAAAGGCGAACTGATAGGCTGAAGAGCCCCAGCCTCCGGAGAACAGCATGGTGTCGTAATCTTTGGCCTGCACGTCGGCCAGCGCCAGGTCGGGAGTGACGATGCCTTCGCCTCCGGTTTGGCCGGAACCCGGGTGAGGTCGACAGGGTGCTCGGCGACCGGCGGCGACGGTGACCTGGAAGCCGGCGCGTTCTAATTCGGCTCGCGGGTCGGCGTATTCTCGATAGAAGAAATCTTGATTGGCGATGACGATTAAGACTCGCTTGCCGGTGGCCGATTTTGTGGCCGCTTTAGTGGAGGTTTTTGTAGACGATTTCGGGGACGATTTAGTAGACGTTGGTGGAGATGATTTTGTGGTGGCTGGCGGGGCGGATTTTGTGGACGGCTTGGTTGGGGGAGACGGTGTTGAGGCGACTGCGGGAGGCTCTGTGCCGAGTCTCGGGACTGGCTTGCCGTTTAACATGCGGGCTTCGATGCTATGAAAGATCGTCTGGCTGTCCCACGCTCCGATGCCCAGTGACTTCTTGTTCGGCAAGGCCCAGAGGTTTGGAATCGAGAGGTCGCCGCCATCGGTCTTGTGGGTCGCGATGACCTGATCGTCCAGGAGGGCTCGGATCTGCCCCTGTCGTGCTTCTACGGTCATTGTGTATTCCATACCGTTCTTCAGGGTCTGGTTGCCGCTGCGCGTGGCGTTGTCGCGAATGGATTTCCCACCGATGTTCTGAATCCCCCCGAGATGTTCTCCCCAGGCATCGACCTCGAACGCGGCTTGGCCCGGTCCATGCGGAAAAAAGAGGGCGATCGAATGGCCACCGCTCTGCCGGGTAAACCGAATTCGCACGTCATACTCACCGGTCGGAGCAAACGGCAGCCACAACCGGGCCCCCTGCCCTGCGGCGACTGTCAGGCCGGCCTCACTTTTGGTCCACTGACCCGCGACGGCCTGCGCTTTGACGTCGACGGCAGCCAGCAAGGATTGCCATGCCGGTTCCTCGGCGGCGAAGACCGGAGAGGCACTCCCCACAGACCAGATGACAAACAACGCACCAACAACCACGCTCCAGACAGACGAGGCTTTCATGTGCGAAACTCCGTCAGAACGATGAGGAAATGTTTTCAATGATTCGATCAAGACCGCGATGAGGTCGGGAAATGGGACAAGTTCATGATGACGGCTTCCCGATTGAGTAACAAGCTCTGTCCGTGGGGCCTGGAGACCCATCCTACGGAAATCTGGAATTGCTTTGAACCCTGGACCATGACTGACGTAGAATACGTTGCTGTTGAACCGTTTTCCGATCGTGTGAAGCAATGTTATGACATCGATTCCGTTTCATTTAACTGGCGACGCCCTCTGGCAGCGCATGGACCGAGCTGTGGAAAAAATCCAGCAACGATTGGAACTTACCACCCACACGCTGGAGCAAGCCGGCATTCCGTACGCGATTATCGGTGGGAACGCCGTGCGCGCCTGGGTTGCTCAGGCGGATGAAGCGGCTGTGCGGACGACGCGCGACGTCGACATTTTACTGCGGCGGGCTGACCTTCCGGCGGCCAAAGCCGCGATGGAAGCCGCGGGGTTTGTGTATCGTCCCGCTGCGGGAATTGAAATGTTTCTCGACGGACCGGATGCCAAGGCACGGGACGCCGTGCATGTCTTGTTTGCGAATGAGAAGGTGCTTCCCGAGCATTTATTGCCGGCGCCTGATGTCACTGATTCTGAACCGATTCAGAATCATCAAATACTGACGCTCGAGGCACTGGTCAGGATGAAGTTGAACTCGTTTCGCACCAAAGACCGCATGCATTTGCTGGACATGATTGATGTGGAGTTGGTCGATCCGTCGTGGTGTCGTCGTCTTCCGGCGGAACTTGCGGTGCGGCTTCAGGAATTGCTGGATAACCCTAATGGTTGATTCAGCTTAGGCATGGCTAGCGTCCGGTTCTTTTCGTGGGGTAGGCATCCTGCCTGTCGTTTTCGGTATTGACGGACAGGCAGGATGCCTATCCCACGGTTGCATTAACGCATGTTTTTGTGTTTCCGTGATCTGTGGGAAATGGTATCCTCGTAGCGTGTTCGTTTCAGCGAACTTTTGGCCGTATGGCAGACGCTAAGGATTCCCCCCATGCTGACCATTTTGGGCGATTCGATACGACTGTGCGATCGCCTGCCGCGGCGAGATTTTTTGACGATTGGTTCGCTGGCGGTGGGCGGACTGACTTTGCCCGGGTTGTTGCGGGCCGAGGCTGCGGCGGGGGTGCGTTCGTCTCACAAGTCGATCATCATGATCTACCTGACGGGGGGACCGCCGCATCAGGATATGGTCGATCTGAAGCCGGAGGCTCCGGCTGAGGTGCGCGGGGAATTTGACCCGATTGCGACCAATGTGCCGGGGATTCAGATCTCGGAACTCATGCCGCGCGTGGCCGGGATGATGGATAAGTTCGCCATCATTCGCTCGCTGGTGGGGTCCGATAGCCGGCACTCGTCGTTTCAATGTGCGACCGGTCGGCCGTTTCGGGCGCAGCCTCAGGG
>JAQGHS010000837.1 GCA_028291605.1 Planctomycetaceae bacterium
GATCGGCAAGTTTGATCAAGCGTTTGCCGCGCTGCTCGAAGACTTGTCCGAACGTGGGATGCTGGAACACACGCTGGTCATCGCCCTGAGTGAATTTGGCCGCACACCGAAGATCAATTCGCATGTCGGCCGCGATCACTGGCCCGAGGCCTGGTCGATTGCCATGGCGGGTTGCGGTCTCAAGAAGGGGATCGCTGTCGGAGCCACGAGCGACCGCGGCGAGGTCGTGGCCACCGAGCCCTACGACATCGGCCACTTCTTCCACACGTGGTTCCGAGCCTTGGGGATCGACCCCAGCCAGGTGGAGTACGACAACCACGGGCAACCGTTACCCATCGCGCATGACGGCATGGGCCCGATCAAAGATGTCCTGGCCTAAGTTCTGTGATGGTTCGTAGGACGGGCACTGCTGACCGTCTGTATTGGTGCTTCCAACTCGGAGACGGGCAAGAGTGCCCGTCCTACGTAATTTGTTTATCTGCCAACCTCCGTAGTCAGTCCTTAATAGAGACGCTTCCATGGCCGACATGACGACCAAAATCGTGAAGACGATCGAGCACAACCGCCAGCTCTGGACGGCCCGCTACAGCCCCTGCGGGAAGTTTCTCTTCGCGGCGGGATATGACGCGCTCATCCACCGCTGGGACGTCTCCACCGAAGAACCCAAGCTGCTGGAGCCGCTCGCGGGTCATCAGGGTTGGACCCAACGCATCGCCTTCATCGGCGAGAACCTGTTGACGGCCGATTCGTGGGGCCGGCTGATCGCCTGGAAATATGCCGCTGAAAAGCCGCAACCCGCGTGGAACCTGGAGCAGGCCCTGGGGGGCTGGATTCGCAGCATCGCCATCAGCCCCGACGGCCAGACGATCGCCGTCGCGGGGAACGATCCGACGGTGAAGCTCTACGCGGTCGCCGACGGCAAGCTGGTTGGTGAGTACGGCCCGCACCCGCTGGAAGTCTTCAGCGTGGCCTTTCATCCCGACGGCAAATCGCTGGCGACCGGCGATTTGAAGGGGACGATTCGCCAGTGGGATCTCGCGACGAAGCAAGTCGCGCGACAGATCGAAGCCCCGATGCTTTATTCACTGGATCGTATTCAGGACAGCGGCGGAGCTCGGCACCTGACCTTCGACACCACCGGCAAGCAACTCCTCTGCGGCGGCATCAAGGCCCCCACTGGCGGATTTGCCGTCGGAGCCCCCCTGCTGCTGGTCATCGACTGGGACGCGGGCAAGATTACCCAGGAACTTGAGCACGAGGATAAGAACCACGGATTCATCTACGACGCAGCCTACCATCCGACGGGCTTCGTGATGGCCACAACCTGCGCGATGCCGGGGACAGGACACCTCTGGTTCTGGCGCGTCGGAGAACCCAAGCCGTTCTATCTCAGCAAAGACTTGCCGAACTTGCGGAGCCTCAGCCTGCACCCGAACGGAACCCGGCTGGCGGTGGTCAGCGTCGTTGCCCAAAACGGCAATGGCAAGCCGAAAGGGGACAAGTACCTCGACGGCACCACCAAGATTCATCTGCTGGATGTGGCGTGAAAGTCGTTGTTCGCTCCGCGAACGAAACGCGGGCGCAGAACCGGCTCTGCATAAAAATGAAGTTGATCCGTACCGCAGAGTTGGCGAAACGAAGAGTGTCGTTGAACGCTCCGCGTTCAAACGTCTTCGTCTTAGCGGCGCAAAATAAGTGCGAACGTCGCCTTGCACTCAGTATCGCCAGCACGAAGACGTATCGATCGCGGAGCGATCAACGACTTTCATTCTAAACCGGCGTCATCGCCAGTTCATTCACGATCTGCTCGTTGATATTGCGATCTTTGAACTTCGTCGCCGACCGCAAGGCATTCGTGATGGCTCGCTTGTCGCTTGAGCCGTGGCAGATCATGCAGATCCCGTCGATTCCCAGCAGCGGAGCGCCGCCGAATTCGCTGTACGATAACTGCTGACTCAGGCTGTGAAAGGCGCTCGCCGCCACATCACGCTCAACATTCAACTTGGACAGCACGTGCTTCGAAGCAGTCCGCATCAGCATGTCGGCCATGGCTTCACTGGCCTTCAACACGACATTCCCGACAAAGCCTTCGCAGATGATGACATCCGCGTCGCCGTAGTAAATGCCGCGGCCTTCCACATTGCCGATGTACTGCCCCTGCAGATGACTGGCAGCCAGGAACGAATGAGCCTCACGAATGAGGTCGGTCCCTTTGCCATCTTCGCTGCCGATGTTCAACAGTCCGACCCGCGGCTTGGCAACTCCCAAGATTTCACGAGCGTAAATCGCGCCCATGATCCCATATTGATAGAGATGCTCGGAGCGTGCCTGAGGATTGGCGCCGACGTCCATCAGAATGGAAGTTCCCACCGAGGTCGGCAAGGCCACCGCAATCCCGGGACGCTTAACGCCAGACAGGAACAGCTTGGTGCGCAGCCCAGCCGCCACGACGGCTCCGGTATGCCCGGCGCTCACCACGGCGTCAACGGCTTTGTCAGCCATCAACTGCCAGCAGATATTGAGCGAGTTATTGGGCTTCTTGCGAACCGCTTCGGCAGCTTTTTCTTCCATCGTGATCCAGCTTTCGGCTGGGACGACTTTGATCGAGCTACCGGAATAGCCGGCGTCTGCAAGCATCCGTTCCAGACGCGCAGCGTCCCCGACCAGCGAGATGTGCAGCTCCGGAAGAATCTGGATTGCATCGAGCGCGCCGGCAACGTTGGGATCAGGGCCGTAATCGCCCCCCATCGCATCCAATGCGATCCGCATAAGGTCTTACTCTTGCTTCGTTTCCACGACCGTGCGTCCCTGATAGGAACCGCATGTCGGGCACACCAAGTGAGAGGGAACTGCAGTGCCGCATTGCGGGCAATAATGCAGTTGAATCGGCTTAATGGCGTTGTGACTGCGCCGTTTTGCCGTTCGTGATACTGATTGTCTACGCTTAGGTACGGCCATTTGCTCTTACCGCGAATCATCGACCCTATAAATAACTGATGCGGAACAACGTGCCCTTCGAGTCTGACCTAAAGTCCGACTCCAGCAAGTCGTTCCGCCACAACGAACCGCATCCTACGCGAAGCCGGGAGGCGGTGTCAAGGAAGTCGTTGAGCTTGTCTTAGACGAACTTTACGACAGAAACTGCCGATCCGTAACGCCACGACGATGGCCTTCATTATCGGCCACCGCCGTGGGGATGTCGTAGGGAATCGCTAAGCGAGCGTACGGTTTGCGAAATCGACCGTTGGTACTCCAAAGTGTCGCCCGCAAACGACTACCTAGTAGGGAGTTGCGTATATCCCACGTATCGACAGGTGCGCCTACTCATCACCCGCCGCGGCAACAAACGCCCCCGGATTCTGATTGTGGTGGGCGATAATCTTGTCGGTCAGTTCCTGCGTAATATCAGGATTATCAATCAAAAACAGTCGGGCTTTTTCTCGCCCCTGCCCCATCTTGATACTGCCATAGCTGAGCCACGTGCCGCTCTTGTCGATAATCTGGTCGGCGATGGCCAAGTCCAGAATGTCAGATTCGCGGCTGATTCCGCACGTGGACAACATGTCGAATTCCGCAATCCGGAATGGCGGCGCGACCTTGTTCTTCACGATCTTGCAACGCATCCGCATGCCGGTGACAGTCTCGCCCTCCTTCAAGGTGGCGATCTTGCGGACGTCGGTGCGGCACGAACTGTAAAACTTCAGGGCACGACCGCCAGGCGTCGTTTCCGGGCTGCCGAACATCACGCCAATCTTTTCACGGATCTGATTGATGAAGATCACGCAGGTCTTGGACTTGGCAATACAACCAGTCAGCTTTCGCATCGCCTGACTCATCATGCGGGCCTGCAAACCGACGTGCGTATCGCCAATATCCCCATCCAGTTCGGCCTTGGGGACCAGTGCGGCCACCGAGTCCACGACAATCAAATCCACCGCGTTCGACTTGATCAGCATTTCAGCGATCTGCAGAGCTTCTTCCCCATAGGAAGGTTGGCTGACGAGCAGGTCTTCCAAGTTGACACCAATCCGCTTCGCCCAGCTAGGGTCCAATGCGTGTTCTGCATCAATAAACGCAGCAATTCCGCCCTCTTTCTGGGCATTGGCGATCACGTGCAGTGCCAGCGTTGTCTTACCGCTGGATTCCGGGCCGAACAGTTCGATGACGCGACCGCGGGGAAATCCATTGCCACCCAGGGCCATGTCGAGCGACAGGGCCCCGGTACGAATTCCAGGCGTTCCGCCGGTGTGAGTATTGTCGCTCAATTTCATGATTGAGCCTTCGCCGAACGCTTTCTCAATCTGCCCCAGCGCGTTGGTGAGCATGGCCCGATCTCCGTGTGTGGCCGCCAGATGAGTGCCCTTGCCTCCCTTGCTTTTCGCCGCCATGAGCTTCTTCCCTTTAGCTATATGAAGTGAGTATCTACCGAAGTCGAAAATCGAGACGGGGGCCTGTGAACGTATTTGAAGTGCCTTTCCCCGCCGACCAAGGAATTATTCGTTTGCAGAGCCCAAAACTTCAACCGAGTCTTGGGATTTTTTTGAACACCTCCCCGTAGCCCGACTCTCCCGTAGGACGGGCACTCCTGCCCGTCTGCATTGGTCCTGCAAACATGGGGACGGGCAGGAGTGCCCATCCTACGGCATAAGACGTCACTTTATCGAATTCAAATACGCCAGAATATCGGCCATTCCAGGCACATCAATCTGTTTCTCCAGACCCTCGGGCATAAAGGAAATCCCGGTGCTTTTCAACTCGTCGATGTCGACTCGCAGCACGGTTTCTGTCGTATTATCGGCCCGCCGCAGAGTGAGGCTGTTCGCCGTTTCAGCCGCGATCATGCCGGTCAATGTGCGACCACTTTCGAGGACGACGACGTAGCTCAAGAACTGCGGTTTGACCTCGCGATTCGGGTCCAGAACGTTCAACAGCACGGCGGCGTTGCCTCGGTCGCGAATGGCATTCAAGTCGGCACCGATCGATTCCCCGAAGCCCTCCAGCTTGTGGCACGCCGCACACGTTTTACGGAAGAGGACTCGACCACGATCGATGTCACCTTTCGTCTCCAACGCCTTCTGATAGGCGTCCACAACTTCCTGCCGGCGAGCCAATCCGGCACCCGCGAAGAGCTTGATCGCCCGCGTACGAATCGATTCTTCCTGATGTTTCTGCAGCAGCGAGATACGTGCCGGATCGAGATCCGCGCGGGCAATCAACTCCTTCTCGACCGCGTCCAGAAACGCGCCAATCCACTGCGGGCGCGAGAATAACGTCTCCACCGATGTTGACCGCAGTTGCGGCGTCTGCGACGACCAGACCGCGACGAGCAGCGGCGGCACCTCGACATCGTCGAATCTGGCCAGCGTCTCCAGCACGGCGGCCTGCACCGGCTGCGGCTGCCGTGATTGCAGCAGTTCCGCAAACAGATCCTTATTGTCCGCGAAGGGTGCCGTGGCCAGAGTCCGGACGGCAGCCGCCCGATCTGCCGGCATTTTCGAGGTGTCACGAGCCACGACTTGGGCGTCTCGGATCATGGCGGCGATCAGCTCCTTGGCCTTGCCTCCCGCCGCTCCCTTAAACAATTCGGAAATCGACGGCTGCTTGCTGACCAGGTTCTTGACGAGATCTGCGGCCAGGGCTTTATCAGCCTCAGAGGTCGACAAAGTCTCCAGTTGCTGCAGAAAGATGGCCATGTCGTTCTTGACATTTGCCGCCCCAATCTGCGACGCCACCGCGCCGAGCAAGGCCCGCACATGAGCCCCCTTCAGCCCCTCGCGGTCTCGCAATAATGTGGCGAGAAACTCGCCGCGCCGACTGCCGATGGAACTCAGGATGGCCAGTTGCATCCACGAATCGGCTCCGTCGCGGAGTGCCAGCTTAGCCAACGCGCGTGTGGCAGGTTCCCCGGAGAATGCACCCAGGGTGAAGGCCGTCTGGTAGCGGACTCGCAGATCCGCATCGTCGGCCAAGGCTGGGATCGCGTCACGCACCTCAGCCTGGTCGATGAACGACTCCGCCAGCTTCAACGCGTGCTCACGAGCCTTGGACTCGGTCGATTTCAACGCATTGACTACCATCCCGGGTTCGAGCGCGCCGAGGCCCTGCAACGAATACAGCGCCATCACGCGAGCCAGCGGTGACGCCGACGTTTCAGCCAGCACCCGCAATGGCGCGACGGCGGCTCGCTCCTGACGTTGGTAGATCAATCGTGAGGCCGTATCGCGGTGCCAGACGTTGGGATGTTCGAGGAGTTTCACCAGTTCCACTGTTGACAAATCTCCGAGGCGCGGAGCCTTTGGGAATTTGAATCCATCCGGGGCAATCCGATAAATGCGGCCTTTATCAATCCCCGCGCTGACATCCATATGCTTCAAGATCTGCGGCGCCAGAAAGGCCGCCCCTTCAATCAGCTCGCGATACATATCGATGACATACAGCGTCCCATCGGGAGCATTGGCGAACTGCACCGGCCGGAACCAGTTATCGCTCGACGCCAGGAATTCAGCGTCCGGATCAGCTCGATGAGCGGTTAGCCCCACACCGGACGCCTCCAGCCGAGCGCGATAGACGAGATTATTAGCGACCTCGCCGACGAAGACCTGCCCGCGATATTCTGCCGGCCACGCATCACCACGGTACACGGTGATCCCCGTGGCTCCCGTAAAGAAGCCCGACGGTGCCCCCCCCTCATCCGAACCAGGAATCACACCCTTGCTGCGCAACCGGGTCCGCAGCACGCGCCACGGCTCAACGCCACTGATCCGCATCAGCTTCGTGAACTTACCATCCGGGGCGATGTTAATCGCGGCCGCCGGAGCCTGCAGGTACGGATTCCGCGCGAGGTACCGCCCGTCATACATCATCAAATGGACGGGCTCGCTGTTGCCGCACACAAATCCTCGCAAATTCCAGTCATCGAGACTCATCCCATGCTGCCCGCCGCCGCTGGTGGCAGTGATCGTCATCTCGCGCGGTTCCAGCAGCAAATGCTGGCCGCGAGCGCTCGTTAGCTGGATGCCGCCGATGATCGTGCCCGGTTCCACCTTCACCATGCTAGGAACGATTTCTCCGCCATCCAGCCCGGTGGGGATATGGAATCGATTATCAAACCGCCAGCGGAACGAGTTGAGCATCCCCTCGCCGGCCTTATCCTGCCCGAACCCGGTAAACAGCGTTCGGCGGACATCCGCCTTACCGTCGCCATTGGTATCCTTGCAGAAAAAGATGTCGGGCGCCGCGCCGACCAAAATGCCGCCGTCCCAGCAGGCCACCGCCGTGGGATAATTGAGGTCCTCGACAAACGCGGTCGCCTTGTCGTACTGCCCGTCGCCGTCGGTATCTTCCAGCAGCTTGATCGCGCCTTTGCCGTGAGGTTTCTGGCTGCCATATTGATTGTACTCAGGCAACTCAACGACGAACGCCCGGCCAAATTCGTCGAAGTCCATCCCCATCGGCGAGCGAACCAGCGGCTCGGTGGCGACAATTTCGGCATGGAAGCCGGCTTTCAAACGCATGGCTTTCAGCGAGTCTGCCGGCGACTTACCGGGAATCTTCGGGAGCTCCGCCGAAAAATCCTTATCAGCGGTGTCCTTGGGTGGATCGGCAGCCGGCACTTGGGCCACAATCCACGATCCACACACCAGCACAGTCAGCAGCCACAGGGCTCGCAGCATCTTCAGTCCTTAAGTTCTGTGATGAAAAGTCCAGACGTTTCCTCAGGAGTGAGCGCACTTCAGGCAGGCGAGATTATCTTAGCAGCATGAGTTAAGTACTTCACGTGTCGGCCGACTTACCTGATGGGGGGGCGAGGATTGTGAATTGAGCGCCGTTTCCCCCTTGCTACAATAGGTGCGACCTGAATCCATCCCACGACCCCGCTTGCCCTGAGACCTCATCAGTGGCAACTCACCTGGCGCAACTTTCCGCATGTACGATACGTTGATTATTGGCGCCGGGCTGTCCGGCCTCGCCGCAGGCATCCGGCTGGCCTACTTCGGGCAGAAGGTCTGCATTCTCGAGCGACACTACACGATCGGCGGATTGAATTCGTTCTACCGTCTGCGACATCGCGACTACGACGTCGGCCTGCACGCCGTGACGAACTACGCCAAGCCCGGCACCAAGACCGGGCCACTCAGCAAGCTGCTGCGACAGCTCCGACTACGGTGGGATGATTTCGACCTCTGCCCGCAGACTCAATCGCGGATCATCTTCCCGGGCGTCGAACTCAAGTTCACGAATGATTTCGCGCTGTTCGAGGAACAAGTCGGCGCGGCCTTCCCCGCCCAACGCGAGAATTTCCGCAAGCTGGTGGAGCGAATCGACGCTCATGACGAACTGAATCTCCAGCAGTCCCAAGCCTCGGCCCGGCAGGTGCTCGGCGAGATCATCAGCGACCGGCTGCTGATCGACATGCTGTTCTGTCCGTTGATGTTCTACGGCAGCGCCGTGCCGCGCGACATGGATTTCAATCAGTTCGTCGTGATGTTCAAGAGCATCTTCGAACAAGGCTTCGGCCGCCCCTACGACGGCGTGCGGCTGATCATGAAGAACGTCATTCGCAAGTACCGCGAATGTGGCGGCGAGTTAAAGCTGCGAGCGAGCGTCAAGCAAATCGTCTCGGATGGCAATCGCACGACGGGCGTCCTCCTGGAAAGCGGCGAATTCCTGGAAGCACGCAACGTGGTCTCGTCAGCGGGTCTGGCCGAGACACTTCGCATGTGCGGCCCTGAAACGGCGGCAGAAACGGTCAACGGGCCCGGTACCGAACCAGGCGACATCTCGTTCGTCGAGACGATCTTCGTGATGGACAAGCAACCGGCCGATCTGGGACATCACGACACAATCATCTTCTACAACGACACCCCCGAGTTCCATTACGAAAACCCCGAGGAACCGTGCGATCTGCGCAGCGGCATCATTTGCTCGCCGAACAATTTCGAATACGAGCGGCCGCTCAAAGAGGGCTGCATGCGGATCACGGCCCTCGCCAACCACCGCTATTGGCTGAATCTGCCCGATGATCAATACGCCGCCGAGAAGGAAATCTGGGGCCAGAAAATCCTGGAGTCCGGCTTAAAGC
>JAQGHS010000841.1 GCA_028291605.1 Planctomycetaceae bacterium
AACCCGCCTCCCGCTGCGTTGACGGCGATTCTTGAGGTCTCCGGTTGCCTCCCGAGAGACATTTTCTTCGGGTCGTCGCGTCCGAAGTATCCGCGAATGTCCCCGGCTTTGGGATGTATCAAAGGAAAGACAAAGGTTCCAGGAACCGAATATCAAATTCAGATCCTGGAACCTTTGATGTACCTCATTTTCCATCCAGATCGCGGACGACTTTCAGGTTCTTCAGACCTTCGGGCAACATCGCCTTAAGGTTCTGAACGTCCGGGATCTGGATTTGTTTTGCCCGTTGCTTCAGGTGATCAACCCAGTCCGCGGGCGGTCCGGACAATTGCGTTGAAGCCCAATTTCGGATGCTGCTCCAGTTCGCCGCGATAACCACGATGGCCAATACGTTGACACAGACAGTCAGGATCAGGGCACGTATGGCAAATCTGATAAGTTTCATCATGGTCAAGGTCTCGTCTGAATCCAGGATAGTTGGTTTAACCTACTATCCGGATTGACGACGATTTCGGACATGAATTCCGTTTTAGGAAACCCAAGGAGTTCTCAGCGTGCATGTTTTAGGAATGCTTCCGGGAACTCGTGCGATGGTTTTGTAGGGCCGCAAAGTCAACGCCACTTGCGAACGCGCGGGAGTCAATAACAACCATCCGGCATATGCCGGACGTTCGCCTACGAAGAGAGTCTTCCAGGCAATTACTTCGCCGCCTGGGCCGCCTTGGGCTTGTCCTCTTCGGTCTTGGGTGGGGGCGGTTGGGCTCGTTGCCAGGCAGTGTAGCCCTCCAGCAATCCCAGAAAGGCTGAGACTTTTTCGAGTGGTGCCTGCTTTTGGTTTTGGATGGCGTCTCGGACTTTGATGAAATCGCCCTGGCGACTCGCGTAGGCGGCCAGCATTCGCAGAGCTTCCAGTTTGACGAACTGGTTGTTCGACTTCACATCCATGGATGTCACCGCAGCCAAAGTGGGCAAGGCTTGCCCCGGTTGCTTGGCCGCTCGAGCAAATGTCTTCAGAGCGAATTCTTCCGCAGGGCCCACCAATCGGTGCTGGCTGAATGCCGCCACGACTTCGTTCAGTTTCTGATTCGCCAGCGATTCGGCAATCAAGTGCTTCAATTCCATGACTTGATCGGCCGGCAGTTCGGTCCCTTCAATCTTGGTTGTGACTTCAGCAGCTTCCTTTTGTAAGCCATCCTTATTGAACTGCTGGATCAAGTACAGCGGCAACGTTCCCGAGAGGTACGGTTCCAATTCATGGGGATCACTCCGCTGCGACAGGCTGAGTGTTTCGCGCCAGACTTGATCGCCAAGACCGGCCTCAACAGCAGATTTCAGCACGGCATCCTGCAATCGATACCGGGCGAGCCCGAGCTGCTCCGTACTATCGAGTTTGTTTTTCAGCTCGCGACCTTTGCGTATGGCTTCATCGCGATTGTTGAGTTTCAATTCCATGCGTAGTTTGTCTTGCAGGCCCTGGCCCCCCAGACGGTCCACATCCGACTTCATGCCGGCCACGGCAGCGGGACTCGGCGCGATCGCCCGGGCGTACTTCAAGGCTTCGATCGTGGAATTCCAGGCCTCATCCAGCTTCTTCAGTCCGGCCTGAGCTTGTCCGAGAGTGGCGGCTCCCAGGACGGCCTGACGTAGCGGAGCTGCCTCGGGTGCTTTCCAGTCCAAGGCCGCCTTGAAGCCTTCGAAGCGGGCGGCTGGCGGGACGGAAATCGTCTTCAACGTTTCGCGTGCCGCGGCCACCAATCGGTCGGCGTCAGCAGTTTTTCCGGACGCCGTCTGTGTCAACGCGAGGCGCGACAGCAATTGCACCTTGCCACCCGGGGTCAGCTTGGCGGCGATTCCTTCGACGGCCGGATCGGCAGGTTGCTGTTTCGCGAGCGCATCTCGCAAGCGGGCATCGGCCCAGGCGAGCAGGCAATCGGTCCGGGCTTCCACATCGGGATTCCCTTCCGCCCACAACTGAGCTTCATTCCACAGCCCTTCGCCCGCCAGCACGAGCGTGACGCCCACGTCGCCCCAGTCGCACTGCGGATTGGAAGTTTTTCCTGGGGTCTCTGGATCGAAATCAAAGTCCCGTCGATGCCGGGCAAAGGCCAGGTTGACGACCAGCGGCGTGCTGGCGTCTTGAACGAAGTGCTCGGCCAGCAGTTTTTTGGCAGCGTCCAATTTGACGGTCGCCACCAGGAAGGCCGCGAGATCAATCATGGCCTCTTGAGTATCACGGCTCCCCTTGCCGATCTTGGCGGTGTCCGCCAATGCCTCGTCGGCAGTTTTGGCCGCGCCGGCCTTGTCCCCCGCAGACAGCTGTTGCCAGCCGAGGGTCAATAGAGCAGGGATCTTGAAGTGGGGCAACTGAGGTTCGAGTTCATCGTGTCTTTGCAACAGCGCACGCAACTTCGCCGGGTCGTTCACCGTGGCATAGCCAATCGCGGTACGTTGGCGCGCATACTTCTTGTTGACTTGAGATTCCTCTGAACTGTAATCCGTCATCAGTTCGAGGACGTGGGCTACGTCCAAGGCGGGAACGACCGGCTTCACAACCTCGGGCTCAGGTTTTTTAGGCTTATTGGGATCTACTGGCGGATCACCGGGCCCTACGACGATTGGAGGACCACCACCAGGCGGCCATATCGGGGGGGGAGGGGGTGGCGGCTCCGGCCAGAACAAGACAGCCAATCCGACTGCTGCTACAAATACGACGCCACCGACAATCGCAAAAATCAACGGCTTTTTCGAAGGCGCCGTGTTCTTAAGTTTGGGCGGAGCCACAATCGGCGCCGGAGCCCCGAACTTTTTCGGAGCCATGAAGACCGGCACCGGGCACTTCGGGTTGCTGCACTTCACGTCCTTGCCGCCGACGTTCTCGGGGACGAATCCCACGGTGTCGCACATGGGGCATTTGAGTTCCTCGACGTGCGTTTTTGTCTTCTTGGGACTGACTGCGATGGCCTTCGCCCGGTTCGCGGCATCCTGTTTTGTCGCAGCGGCGAACGGATCGTCATCCTCACCGGCGGAAAATGGATCGTCGTCGTCATCGTCCAGCGACGACTTGCGACTGGCCGCCGGCTTGCTGGCAGGCTTACTGGTCGCCGCTTTCGAGACTGGCGGCGGTGTGGCGGACGACTTGCCGGCGGGCGCGACAGGTTTAGGGGTCAGAGGCTTGGCTGAGCCGCCCCCCTTGCCGGTTTTCATATTGGCGCCGCAGAATGGGCATTCCGTCGCATCGTCATCAAGCACCGATTGCTTGCAAGCAGGACAAGTGGGAAGCACGAGTCGATCCTGTATAAGTTTGACGTGTTTCGAGGGGATTTTTTAAATCGAAGATCAAGCCGTGTTGAGAAACACCGCAGACTTATATTCTACACCGGGACCAGTGCGGAAGACAAACGGTTATCTGTGCGAGTCTGGCTGATACAAGCTCGAAGCGCCAGCGAGTGAATTCTGCCATCCAATCAGCGGAATGCACTCGCCGGCGCTTCGAGCTTGTACGGCCATCTACTTCGCGGGCGCGGCATCGGGCGTTTTCGGGCCCAGATCAAAGATTTTGATCGAATTGTCATAGCTCGCTACGGCGATTCTCAATCCGTCAGGATGGATCGACAGATCGAACGCCACCTGTGGCAGCGCGACATCCAGCAGCGCGGTCCCGGTCTCGACATCCCAGAACCACATGCCGCCGCTACCGCCGCCGCCGACTCCCAGTAGGAACGAACCGCTCGGATGGAACTGCAAACCCCACACGGTCCCTTGGAAGGCACCCTTGGGACTCAGGACATGAATTCGCTGGCCGGTCACCCAGTCGAAAATCAGAACCATCGGTTTGCCGATTCCCGCGAACGCATTCGAAACTTCGCCGATGCCACCGACTGCCAAAAAGCGGCCATCGGGGCTGAAGTCGATTCCGCGAATGCCTCCGCAATCGGCTTTGAAGGTGGGATCGTAGCCCGTCAGCAGCTTGGCGTCGTAGTCGCGGACCAATTGCCAGCTCTCGACTTCCCATTGCTTCAAGATGCCCATCAAGTCACCCGAGATGAGATGCTTGCCGTTCGGATGAAATGCCACGTTGTAGACGTGTCGAGTGTGCCCCTCGAGTTCCTTCAACAATGCACCATCTGCTGCTCGCCAGATACGCACCATCTTGTCGTTGCCCGCTGTGGCAATATATTGCCCGTCGCGACTGAATGAGAGGGCCCGCACCTGTCCCTTGTGAGCCGCCACGTTACGAATGGACGTAGGGACCGTTAAGGCATCATTCCACCAATGCACTCGCCCCTCGTAGGCGGCGCTGATCAGCATGTTTGAACCCGGCTGAAAATCGAAATCGGCAATCCAGCTCTTGTGGCCCACCATCGGAACTTTGGTCCCCAGCACCAAATCCCAGCGTTGAATCGAATTGTCCTGGCAGCCGCCAAATACGAAGTCGCCAGTCGGATCGATCCGGCAGGACTGAAATGGGCGGGTATGGGTCAAAGTTTGAATCAAGCGGGGAGGCTCCACCTTGGCCACGGGCAGCGCAGTCGCATAGAAGGCCGCCTTATCTTGAGTCGCCTTCGCAATTGCCGCGATGGCAACCGTGTCCTTCTCGACCGCCGCCTTGGCTTCTTGAGCCGGTTTCAATGTGGCTTGAGCCACTTCCAGTTGTTTGTCAGCGACCGGTTTGTTCGTGTCGGCCACAACCTTGGCGGCTTGCTTCGCCTTCACCAGTTCCGCAGCAGCCGTGGCGGCAGTCTGAGCGGTCGTCGCGGTCTGCTGAGCCAAATCTTTCGCAGCTTGATCGGCCGCCGCATCGTCCTTCACCTTCTGAGCATTGGCGACGGCATCCAAGACAGTCTTGTCCGCGGCAACGCGCGCCGTTTCGGCAGCGACGATGGCCGCGGCCGTATCGATGACAGCCTTATCGGCCGCCACTTTCGCGGCCTGACTATCTACAATGAGCTTTTCCGCCGCTTGCAGCTTGGCAACTTCTGCCGCCAGACGGGTAGCCGCTGCTTGAGATGCTTCCGCGGCACGCTGGGCGTCGCGCTGGGCATACTTAAGTCCCAGATTGAGAACGGGTGCCGGATCGGCGGACCAAGCTTGGCTCGAAATGCCAGCCAGTATCAGGCACAGCGAAGCGAGAAGAGTGCGAGGGAGTGGTGTCATAGGAAAATGAACTCTTCGTAGGCGAGCGTCCGGCGTGAGCCGGATGGTTGTCTTGCAGGTGGCAAGTATTCAGAACCGACCGTCATGAGAGATAGGGTAGGCGAGCCCGGCGGCGTAAGCCCCGGGATTCTTTTTCGTGGGATAGGCTTCCAGCCTGTCATTTGTCACCTCAAGTGACAAACCTGTAGTCCATTCACCCTACGATCGCCGCTCTTATCGCTGCATACTCTTGGTTTACCGTTTTGTCGCTTCGCGATTGACAGGCTGGAAGCCTATCCCACGACGACGAATTTGTGGTCTACGCCAAAATCTCGGTGATCGCGGACGTCTTTGGGTCGGCCTTGGCCACCGGGCGGCCTTCATCGAAGAAACTCTTGGTCGAATCGAGTCCCACGGCGCTGTAATAGGTATGGAACAAGTGGCCGCCATCAACTTCGCGGTCAATGACTGCCGTCCCCTTGTCGTTCGTCTTGCCGACCGCGACTCCCTTCTTGATGCCCGCGCCACCCAGGCAAATCGACCAGGCGGTACCCCAGTGATCGCGGCCCACTCGAGCATTGATGTTGGGCGTCCGGCCGAACTCGCTCATGACGATAATCAACACATTGTCGAGCATGCTGCGGGCCGCCATATCGGCGACAAATGCCGAGAACGGTTTATCGAACTCGCCGAGTTGCTCGATGTGGAAATTGAAGTTTTCCGAGTGCGAATCGTAGTTGGAATGGCTCACCTTGACGAAGGTCACGCCACTTTCGATCAGATTACGGGCCATCAGGCAATGCCGGCCGAAGTCGTGCTTGCCGTAACGTTCCAGATCAAGGTCCGTCATGCGATTGAAGTCAAAGATCTCTTTCTTGGACATCAACTTCATCGCCTGATCGTACGATTGGTTGTAGACCTCGGTCTCCGCCTGCCGACGTCCTGCGATAAAACGCTGGCTGAGTTTGTTCCGGAATTCACGACGCTTGGCGTCGGACTGCTCGGTCAGCGTGGCATAGCGGCTTAAGTTGGCTGGCGGATTGCCATCGTTCAACGACAGCGGAGCATACTTGGCCCCCAGGAATGCGGCTTCCGCCTTGCTGCCGCCGCCCGCGACGTGAATGTATCCAGGCAACGGACTATCGGGCGGGCTCAGTTGTTTGGCCATCGCCGAACCAAGGTAGGGATACTCGAAACCGGGAGCTTGCCGCATTCCCGTTTGCATAATGTAATCGCCCTTGCCGTGATCCCCTTCCTTGTGATTGACGCTGCGGATCAAAGCCAAGTGATGCATTTGCTGCGCGGTCAGCGGTAACAGCTCCGAGATCTCAATCCCGGGCACCGAAGTCTGAATCTTGTCGAACGGCCCACCGGTCTCGACGCCGGGCTTTGGATCCCAAGTCTCCAACTGGCTGACACCACCGGCCAGGTAAAACACGACGACATGTTTTTGAGTCGTCGCCAACGCCTGAGCACCCGCCGAACCCACCATTCCACCAAATCCCGCGGCGCCGGCAGCACCCGCGGTAACTCCCTTCAAGAACGACCGCCGGCTGATGGCATGTTCGTTGGAATTGCAGGCGTATGAGCAATACATGGCAGGCCCCTTATGGGAAAAGTCAAATGCCGAATTTCAGTCTTCTTTATTTTTTAGCCACAGCTTAACACAGATGAAACACGGATTGGGTCAACTTATTCTGACGTTATTCGAACTACTCCGGTCGATAGCTGATCAGGTTTTCGACTTTGAATTGAGTTCTCTTAATCCGTGTTTCATCTGTGTTAATCTGTGGCTAAAAATCTTCTTAAAATCTATCTCGTCGTCAAATAGGTCAGCTCACCGACTCAGTGGTTAAATCGAAACTCCGCCGAAGTCACCAGGGCCCAGATCAATTCCTGATAGGCCACCGAGCGGGTCTCCGCGCGGTCTGCCATATATGCTGCCAGTTCCTGAACTTCTTCTGTTGTTGGTAGACGTGTCAGGCAACTGAGGTAGAGATCCTCAGTCATTGCTTGAAAATCGGTCGGGGGTAAATCTAGCAGTCGCTGACACAGGTTTTTTCCGGCCGGGGGAAGCCATTTCAAAACGGCTTCGTTGTTGGAGAGATACAGGGTCTGCTCGACAGTCGCTTCAAAGTCTTTGCCGGGCTTCCCGGGTTCGCCACCGAACAAGTTCACATAGGTCTGCTCGACGCCAGCCAATTGGGCGTACAACTTGGCTTCAGTGAAGTTCGCTCCCTGGCCAACTCGATAGATTTCAGAGATTCCAGTGGCCTGCATCAGAGACCAAGCCAGTTGTTCGGCCGACATTGGCCGCATGATGGCGACCGCAAATGTCGCATCAGCCGGGGCGGGCGTCGCCTGCTGCTCGGGAGTTCGCAGGCTGGATCGCTGATAGGTTTTCGTCAGCAGCAGATCTTTTAAGAAGGCCCGCATGTCGTACTTTCGGGCCGCAATATTTTCCGCCAGACTGTCGAGTAATTCCGGGTGCGACGCCAGATTCTCACTATGGTCGGATTCGAGGGGATGAACCAGTCCGCGTCCCATCACGGTTGCCCACAGGCGATTGGCAATGTTCCGTCGGAACTGCTTGTTCGTCGGAGCAATAATGGCGTCGGCCAATTGAGCCCGGCGACTGAAATTGGGGATCGGCCGGACATCTTTCGCCGGAGCTCGTGCATACTCTTCACCGAAGTCGAACTTCGGGTCGAATTCCAGCATGCCGTCGAAGACCCTCGGCAGCGTCGTTTGCGGCCCCTTGGAGATCTTGTCGCGGCTATCGAAGACCGATTCGAACTTCACCTCGCCAACAGCGAGCTCTTGAAAGACCTGCTTGCCCTTGTCGTTGAAGAGCGAACTGCGAACCAGAAAGGCTGAAATCCCGTAATAGTGCGACTGCTTCCACTCCTCAACGTGCGGATGGTTGTGACACTGTGCACACTCCAGATTCACCCCCATGAAGATGCGACCAATGTCGGCCGTGATCAGGTTCACTTCACCGCCACGATCCAAGTAAAACCGTGAGGCGGCTCGAGTCTCTGGATCGATACCATCCGCCGAGAGAATCTCTGCGACAAGTTGATCCCAAGGGCGATTTTCCAAACAGGCCTGGTAGAGAAACGCCTTCCAGTCAGCAATCGGAACATTCTGCTGTGGACGGCGCTGCATCAGCATCACGTCCAGAACGCGGGCCAATTGCCGAGCGAATTCAGGACTCGCCAACATCTGGTCGATCAGCTTCGCCCGTTTGTCGGGCGCTGGATCTGCCAGAAACTCGCGAGCCTGTTTCGCAGTTGGGATACTGCCAGTCAGATCCAGCGAGACTCGCCGAAAGAATTCCAGGTCGCTCGTGACCGGTGCCGCAGCTTTATCGTAGTCGGGCAATTTGGCCGCAATCAGACGATCGATTTGAACCGACAACGGTTCAACCGCGGCCGGAGCGACGGTCGCAACGGGTGCATCATCCGCACGGACCGCGACACTGAAGCTGAGGGCCACCAATAGACTGGCGACTCCCAAAACGCGAAAGTTCAATCGGCATCGAAACATGGCTGTACCTCATCGGCCAGGGCCAAGGCGTCAATTGACGCGTGCAGGCAGGTCAAAAACGGGCGGCGAGCAATTCGGTAGGACGCTTTTGGAGCTATCGCGACGGTGTTGTCGGTTCGACCCCTATTGGGTTATCTCGGAACGACCAACGCCCCCGGTCAACTACAAATCCAAACTTCTTGTTGCGTAAAGTAGGACGGATTCACGTGCTGTAACGATCATTTAAGCGAACGTTGACGCGACCGTCAATAACTAGGACGCAAAAACATCCATTTATCCGTCGTAAAGACAGCCCAGATTGCCAATTCCGCCGATTGTGGTCAGGATCGGGGCCCGTTCATTTCACAACCCAGGCACAAAGTCGCTGCGTGGCGAGCATCCAGGTCATACCGGATGCCCACCTCAGTAGCTCATTCCCCGAGCCGTGCTTGCCTCCAGCCGTCGACTCTGCTGCAATACGGGCGCGGTTGACGTAGGATAGGCGACCGCACAAAAAATCATCGAACAAGGCCAATGCAGCATGAGCGTCACGTACAAGTCGGCGGGGTTGGATCTGGAACTCTATGAGCAGGCCATGTCGCGCCTCCCCGCCATCATGAAGCGGACCCACACTCCCCGCGTCATGGACCTCCCCGGCGGCTTCGCGGGACTTTTCCGCCTAGACAATTCCGCCGAATTCAAACGCAACTACAAGGAACCAGTCCTCGTCTCCGGCACCGACGGAGTCGGCACGAAGCTCAAGGTAGCCATTAAGTTAGGCGTCTGTGATACTGTCGGCATCGACCTCGTCGCCATGTCGGTCAACGACGTCCTCTGCCTGGGAGCCGAACCGCTCTTCTTCCTCGACTACATCGCCATGCCCAAGGACGATCCCGAGCTGATCACGGCGATCGTCAAAGGAGTCAGCGAAGGCTGCGTCCAAGCCGGCGCCGCCCTGATGGGTGGTGAAACGGCCATCATGCCCGACCTCTACGCCCCCGGCGATTTCGATCTCGCTGGCTTCTGCGTCGGCGTGGTCGAAAAATCACAAATCATCGACGGCCAGAAGATCCGCCCCGGCGACACGGTGATTGGCATTGCCTCCTCCGGCTTCCACTCCAACGGTTACAGCCTTGTCCGCAAAGCCGTCTTTGAGATCGCCAAGCTCGAAGTCAACACCCACATCCCCGAACTCAACCGCACCGTGGGCCAGGCCCTCCTGGAACCCACGAAAATCTACACCAAACCCGTCGTCAGCCTCTTGCAGCAGTTCGAGGGCGAATCCCCCATCCACGGCCTGGCCCACATCACTGGCGGCGGCATCGCCGACAACCTAGTCCGAGTCATCCCCGAAAACTGCCGCGTCTCCATCGACCGCCAAAGCTGGCAGCCGCACCCGATCTTCGCCTGGCTGAAGTCGCTCGCCGACATCGAACAGCAAGAGATGTACAACGTCTTCAACATGGGCCTGGGTTTCATCCTGGTCGTCGACCCGCAAGCGGCCGCCCAAGTCCAAGCCCACCTCACCAAAGAACACCTCACAAACTGGGTCATCGGCCAAGTCACCGCCGGCGACCGAGCAGTCGTGATCGCGTAGTGTCGTTGATCGTATAGCGGTCGGAGCCTCGCACCCACAGCTTTAATCGACCCGGCCGTTGTCTGTCGCTGACGAGGCCTGATCGAGTGGGCCGCGGACCGTTGCTTTACCGGCTTCAGTGGGCGGACGTCGAAAATCCCACATGCGTTCGAGCAATTTATCGCGCGTCTCCTTTTTATCATCTCCCATGTCCTTGGCCATGACGAGCGTCTGCACCTTCCTCAATGAGAACGCTCCATGCTTATTGATTTCGTCGGGTGCAATCTCCAGCGATGGCAGCGTCGCCAGGCCATCCTTGTCATTCGATGTCTTTTGCTTGAGATTCGAAACATTGTCGAATCTCACCGAGGTATTCCACAGCTTCCAACGATCGTTTTTCAGTTCCTGGGTGACATGCACGATCTGGCTCAAGATCTCTTCCATATCGCCATCCAACTGCAGACTTCGACCGGTCAAAACGCGTGTTCGGTAATAGGTCGCCAGCAAACCTTCGAAGAACGATGAAGACACGTAGAATTGGCGCCATAAGCTCCAGACCTTGCACTCCACTTTAAATTCGAATGTGTTCGAGTGCTTCACCTTCGCGTCTTTCCAGGGGTCAGAAATATAGGGCAACAACTCCAGGGCAGATCTCAGGTTTCTTAATCCGTCGAGCAAGATCTTTTCGGACTGTCCACACTGTTCTGAAAACTCGCTCGGGGCCAGCACCGAGCGGCCCACCAGGATCACTTCCGATTGAAATAAGAGACGCTCCAGCTGGACCTGGGATACTCCCAGATGTGCCAGGCAACGCCAGCGCGTCATGTTCTCCGCATTTCTCAGGGCTTCGACGGCCCTCCTGATCTCCCGGTCGGCGCGATCCACTTTACGCAGTTCTTTTCTCACGTCCAGCCAGGAGATCGGGCCCGGCCGGTCCTCTTTTTGCTGACGTTCCGTGAGCTGGCGTTCATAGTGCGCATCGGCGCTATAGATCAGCAGCTCGGCCCGATAAGTATGGATTAGTGAACGTGATACCGAATGGACCGCCGAGTCCGTCAAGCCTGCGCTGGCCAGGTCGAGATGATGATGTGCCTGTCGAAAGTGCCCCACGAGATACTCGGAACGCGCGAGGAGCGCCAGGGCACAGGAGCGATGACGAGCGTCTTCATCCTCGGAGCGGACAGATTCTCTCATCGCCACTTCGTAATCAATCGCACATTGTCGAGCGTCCTGAAACAGAGCATCCGTCGTCGCCCCCTTCTTGTTGGCCTTTTTATACCGATTCCAGGGCCTTTCATTTTGATCCATGGCCGTCCACAGAAAGCAGGCCGTATCCTGGCTCGCTTTGGCAGCCTTCTCGGCCTCTTTCCTGCGTTTCGCGGCAGCCGGTTCCTTATCCTCAGCCGCCTTAACTGCCGCTGGCACCTCAACTGTCCCCTGAGTCGACTCCGGGACGCATACCGGCTCTGGCGGCGGTGGCACTTCCTGCCCGCTCGTGATTTCGGGTTTGCCAAGCTGCTTCAACCCACGTTGCTCCTCCACGCGCTCTCTGATTCGCTCCATCTGCTCGCGGACGTCGTGTAGCAGCTTCACATAAATGAGTTGCCCATTGTCCATCGCTTCAGCTTGGACTGCTGCTCGCGAGGGAAAGATGCTGCCATTCATCTCCGGCATCGCGACATCGAGAATCTGATCAATCCAACCTTTCAGTGTGTCGGCTGTCGCACTGGTGCGTAGAAACAATTCCTGCCTGGCAAATGCCCCATGCAACGTCTGCAGGCAATGATTCCGCAGTTGTCCCAGCCGTGCCAGCAAGGTGGGGCAATTGTTTTCAAACCCTCCGCGTCGCTCTTCTTTGGTTGCCGAGAGTGAAGAAAAGACCCCCAGATGTGCCAGCACATCATTGAACGAAGAGAGGGCTTCCGCTTTTGTCGATTTCGCCTTCGTTCGCGCCTTTGTCGTTTTCAGCTTGAAGACGGCGTTATAGGCATCACACATGCTTTCGGCAGCCCGCTCGAATCCCTTTTGAAGCGCCGGCTCGCGCAGAATCGCAATCAGCAGCGACAGTGCACGAATCGCCCAGCAGCGATGGTAGAGATACTCATAAAAGGCCTCCAGATCCTTGGTCGGCATAAACGTATCGGCATAGTAGACGCGTGATGCGTCAATATGCAGCGAGACAGATATTAGCCCGTCTACGATGGATTGTGCCGCGAGAAATGTGAATGCTTTCGGATTTTGGTCCGGCTGATTGAAATAGTCGATCGCCCACGTCGACGCACTCAGAGACTCGGTCATCGATTTATAACAGGTGAGATGCACTTCCCGATACAGCCAGAGACTACCACCTTCGTGCAGCATGCCATAGTCTGAACCAGCCTGGATAATCGCGTCACGGATCAGCTTGTCGATTTGCTGACGGATGCCGGTAATGTTCACAGCACTGGCATGCGTTCCCGACTCGACCCCCCAGCGCTCGGTGATCGATCGCACGCACGCGATCGAACGCGGTCGGCGGAAAATTGACAACACGGCGAGCAATGCGTCGCGGCAATCCTCGTTCCCGCTTAAATTATGCGTCGCCGCAGTCGACTCGGCCCCCTTCTGCTGCAGTATTACCAGTTGTCTGCGCAATTGCAAAAAGCACCTGAGCCTGGCGATGGCCAACTCCAGGTGCTTGCCAGAGTCTTTGCGCCCGACTGACGTCTCACCGTCCGGACGCGTATTCCAGGGCTTGCCCAGCTTGCTCTCCGGATACGATTCGTGAGTCACTGATTCGATGGCTAATTCCCCATAGCCCTCCTGCTTCTGCTGCGTGACTTTGACGTGCTCGAGCGTGTTTCCATCCAGATCGCGAAGACGCTGGAGCAGCAAAGTCAGTGGATCATTCTCGGGTGCAGACTGACCATGCCTGGCAACGACACAATCGGCCGAGAGGCAGATATAACTATCGTAGAATGACCGGATGTTGCCACCTTTCGCAGCCTCCTTGCTCGCGGGCAGTACGAGCAGTTCCGCGAGAAAATAATCGAATTGATTGATCCGGCGCAAATGCTGTTGTCTATTGCGTTCCAGTCGCTTTTTAATTTCTGAATTCGACTCAGACGTCACTAAATTATTGAGCCGAAACGAGGGAACTCCGTGATGTTGCAGCTGGGGGCGGCCGTACGATTCGACCGAGTCCAGCACGAGCAGGTACTTCCCCTGCTTAAAGACTTCGCGAATCCGATCGACCGCCTTCGAGATATTAATCTCATCTTCGTCCGTCAGTTTTCCGTCGTGGGGATGATCCTCGTCGAAGTGCATCAGGTTAAAGTTTAAGGTGAATTGTGGCGAGTCTGGATTGTAGGCCATCGCCTTCTGCAGGATCTCGCTCACCGTTCCGGAGATCGTATGGTGCTTTTCCAGATCGATCCAAATGACGTTGTATTCACCGGCGAGTTTGGAAACAAATTCGGCTACGGCGAGGCCGCCCCAACTGTTCGCTCGCGCTGTGGCCGGCTTAGTGACAAAAATCTGAACAGGCCGGCGGCGCTCTTGACGATCTTTCTTAAGGTAGCGTTCTATCCCCGGGGTGACAGTTTCGCTTTCCCCGAGTGGCTGGGGGAGCTTCAGAATGACCGACGGCCGGCCGGGTAGTGCCGCGTAACGGATGCGTGAGGCCTGGTACCCACCTGTCAGGTGAAAAAACAATTGCTGCAGGAAGGTGGAGATGTCGGTGATTTTTGCAAACATAACCGAGCTGCCCACCTCCTGCCTGAACTGCTCCAGCATCGATTTCGGTTTCCCGGGTCCTTCGAGCCACAACATGCGTGGCGCAGAGGTTCCAATCGCCTTGTCGGTCGCCAGCGATTTGAGGATCTGCAGCATTCGCCGCTCGGATCCCGAAAAGCCCGTGACCAGCAGCAGGGCCTCTTTGGGAATGTAGTCCAGCATGCTCTCGCGGGTCTGAGATTCCACGGGATACTGGAGTCGCTCGCCGACCCGCAGGCCGTACGCCGAACCGTGGAGCTTCAGGATCGAAGTGTACTTACGCACCAATGACGCATGGGGCAAGGTCGCATCGCGATGCACATCGAAGACGCGGTGCTCGTGCCCTTCTTCGATCATCGCCCGTTCCAGGAACGAATCGAAATTGGTCGTGAACACCAACGGAATCCCCAGCTTTTCGATCAGGAATGCCAGGTATCGGTGCGCCAAAGTCGGGCGACGGCCTCGTTCGAACGACGTGAACAGCGAATCGATGAGATCCAGGTCCGCCTCGCAGAGTCGATCCAGGAGGGAATCCCAGTCGCCATCCAGCAACCATGGCTCGTCGATGGGCTTGCCGTTGAGATACCAGCCCTTCCAGCGCTGCCATTCCGAGAACGTCGGCTGCTCGGCTCCCGATTCGCGGGCCGTTAAATCGCGACGCAAGCTCCACTGCACGATCGCGCGCAGGTGATCTCGATAGTCTAATTTGGTCTTATCCGCGAGCAGGTCGGCGTACAGGTCGTGATACTTCGCCCCCTTCAGCTCGCTCCCTTCGAAGAAGTTGTATCCGCAACGGTTCAGCCAATCCCACAGATCGGAATTGAGTTCGCCAATCGAAGGCCAGCCGAAGTCCTCGACGAACCGCCCTGGATGCTCCTGATAGAAGTCCTGTTGCGAAAACTGCGGATACCGATGTTTGTAAACATCCAGTTGAATGGCAAAGTCCAGCTTGGCCAGGTACTGAATGACTCCGCGAATCGTCGGGAATCCCGCGGCGTAGGAGAGTCCACTACCCAGGAAAGGGACGATCGGGCGGGTCCGAGATGCGTCGACAAGATAGGCGATGGCCGCATCTGCGTCATCCTTAGGTCTATTGTTCGGCATGAAGGAGCTCTGTTGGTCGGTCAATCAATGAAGATATTCGGCAAGAGATAACGAATCTCTCCGATACATGAACTGTTGTCAAGAGATTCGTTCAGTAATGGGAAGGAGAAGCGGGTGACAGGCGTCAACGTAGCGTCAAACTAGCGGCTAAGAGGCCGCTCGAACCGCGATCAAAGATAGTCGTTGATCGCTCCGCGATCGAAACGCGTCCGCAGTATCGACCCCCAAATAAGATTCAAGTCGTGTGCATATTCCGCGTCGCCACGGCGAACGCGGTTGGCTAACACGTTCTTGCCGGGCGGATTGACGAGGCAACTTCGAGTCTGATTCGAGACTCGCCACTGCAAAAGCGTTACGATCGCGGAGCGATCAACGACTATCAATACGCCGACAATTCCTGCTCCACAGCCTTATAAACCGTCCGAGTCACCTTAAACCCGAGTGACCGATACAGCTCAACAGCCGGCTTATTCTGAGCAGTCACTTCCAGGTAAACCCGGCTCATTCCAGCGAGCCGAAAACCCTCCAGCGACTTCAATACCAGGGCCCGCCCCAGCCCATGTCCGCGATGGGCTGGCACGACCCCGACATTCTGGATCGACCCCAGCGCCCCAGCCTGAGCCAACCCCTGAATGGTGGCACAATCCGCCGACTGCTTCCCGCGCGGAGCATCATGGCTGATCAGCCAGGTCGCATTCGCCAGGAACGTATCGCGGTTATAGATCTCCTGCATCAACCGCAGGCAGCCGATGTAATCGCCCAGGCATTCAAACACGTGCGAGTCGATTTCCGAGCGAAAACTCTCCCACTTCGCCCACGCATGACGCTCCAGCACTTGGGGAGACCAAGCTTCCCAATGATAGCCCTCGGGAAGCAGCGGAGCGGGCAGACTGACGTCCCGGAGATCGATCTCCATCCGGAAACGCTTGTAGTAGGAGGTAGTGGTGACCATGTCTGCCCCAGTATCGGCAAGGGGATTGCCCGCAACTCAGCACGAGACCACAAGGTCGCGCATCACGTGAATATACCACGCTCCGAATCGATGTCAAACCGTCCACGCATTTTCCGTATGCGATAAGTACTTGGCAGGCTATCCGTTACGGTTATTCCCGAGCCCCCGGTCGGGGAATCTGGACCGTCCAGACGAAAATCTATCGCGAACCTTTCCCGCACGCGTCGAATCGATATAATGCCGGTCTCGGAGCGAGCAACCCTCGTCCCGAACTTGGCGGAGTAGCTCAGTTGGTTAGAGCAGCGGATTCATAAGCCGCGGGTCGGAGGTTCGAGTCCTCTCTCCGCTATTTAGGTCAGTGACACTCAGAGACGCGCAATTGATATCAACCCCTTGGTTTTCCCGGGGGTTGAGTCGTTCTTTGGACACAATCCATCTAGGATTAAGCTCGAGTTCACCAGCAAGTCGAATCATCCTGTCGGAAAAATCTGATGTCCAAATCGCTGATCATTGTGGGATTGGTCTGTGTCTCGGGATTGGCCGCGGCGGGGTTATCTGAGAAGTTCGCGAAGCGCTTGGAAGCGGTCGACGCCACGTATCAGCAAGCGGTCCTGAAGGCCGACAACACGCGGTTTTATGCCGTCCAAAAGGCCAGCCAGGAGCGGATTCGAGCCCTGAAATCCGCCTTATCCGACGCCACGAAATCAGGAGACTTCGATGCCGCGACGGAGATCAAAGCGCGCGTGACGGCGGCCGAATCTGCAGATGCCATAGAACCAAAACCGAAGACGTTGACCAAATTTGGCGGTCACGAATACGCTTACATCGACAAAAAAGCCACATGGTACATGGCGAAAATGCACTGCGAACGGATGGGCGGCCACCTGGTCTTCGTTGAGTCACCGCAGGAACTCGCGTTCCTGGACCGCATGACGGAAGGAGGCAGTACATTTTGGCTCGGTGCCTCGGACCACGAGAAAGACGACACCTATCTGTTTCTCAACGGGCAACCGGTAAATCTCGGC
>JAQGHS010000869.1 GCA_028291605.1 Planctomycetaceae bacterium
TCCACGAAATTTCCTCGATGTGGGATGAGTTATCTCGGACGTGCGTCAGATATTCCGCGTCTATAGCCGCCCGGCGCACCAGCAAACCGGCTCCAATCGGGGTCCAACTTGGCAGCGCTGTACCGTCGCTTTGCCCCCAAAATAGGGGTTCGGATCCGTTGTCGCGGATTGCCAGCAGCCATTCAATGGAGTCAATCCAGGGAGGTGGCGTGACGAGGTAGCGGGGACCGATGCGACCGCCAGCAGTACCCAGGGCTGGATATGTGTCCATGAATGCAACGGATTCGGAGAGAAAGTTGCGATCAGGAATCGTGTCGTCATCGATGAAGACCATAAGGTCGCCTGCCGTCTGTTTGATGCCGGCGAGCCGGGCCCAGAGTAGCCCGGGGCGCATCTCCGCAATCACCTGAACGTCGAATCCCAAATCCATCATTTGAATTTCGAGAGGTGGCGTGCTTCCATTGTCTACTATACAAACGTCCCAAAGCGTTCTCGCCAGAGTCTGTTGGCTAAGACCACGCATGACTTCTGCGAGTCTTTCGCGATTGGGGTTTCGCGTTGGTAGGATGACTGAAATGCGACGTTCAGTCACGCTTTGTGATGTTTGCGACGCATGGCTTGTAGTCGAAAGGCGGTTTCCGTCGGTACGAGCGCTTTGAGTATTCGCAGGAAGAAATTGTTCGTGGTCGGAGGATTTCCGCCGGCCTCACGACAGAGTCTCAATGCTTGGCCAATGTCACGCGCACATCCGAGATCCAATAGTCGCAAAGCTATATTTTCGGATTCGGCCGCGATGGTGGATGCGAGTTCTGGATTGGCGTCCCTGACCATTCGTTGCATGAGCTGAAGTTTAACTTTCCATACTTTTGCCAGGTTCGAGTTGCTATAGCTTGTTCGACGCCGATAAGCCGTCACTAGATCTTCGCTGATCACCGCGCATCTGGCGCCCTGCTGAAAAAGCCGAATATTCAAATCCATATCTTCCCAAAATGAAAGAGTCTCATCAAAGCCACATATTGCTGCGAACGCACTGCGACGATATAGACCATTGATTCCACCTACCGTATTGATCAACAGGTAAGCTGAAGCGCGGTCGGCGAGTTGTGCGGCATCGTATGTCCAGTGGTTCTCGACCAAACCGGTGCATTCGTCGATCCAGACCATGTTGCAGATAACGATATCAACAGGGGGTAGAGCGACGGCGCTGACTCGGGCAAGATATGTCGGCTCCATTGTGTCGTCGGCATCATGAAAATGGAGCCAGTCGCACTTGCAGGCCTCGGCGAGACGATTGCGTCCCGCAGACGGCCCGATTGTTTTATCTGACTGTATCACTTGTGCGCCTAGTTGCTTGGCAACCGTTGCACTCTGGTCGTCACTATTGTCGTCAAATACCCATATTTCATCGAACCCCCGGGTTTGAGATTTGATGGAGTCAAATAGGCGCGGTAAAAAGGCGGCACCGTTGTGGCACGGGACCAGTAATCCGAAAGTTTGCCGCATGGTTAGATGTCGCGAAGTCTGAATTGCCTGATCCTGCGGCGCAGCCTCCTAAATAGATTCGTGGACTGCGGGTGTGAAATCGAAGGGCAGCGATCAGCTGCGACGAGGAGTGGATAGACGAGCTCCTGCTGCAATGTGCAAACGTAACAAGACGTGATTCCCGTGACTATTTCCGCAACGAGCCCGCAAAAATCGCGGCGATCCAACAAGGCATGATGAGTTTCAGCCTGATTCCCCCCCCATGCTCCTTGCGCATATTCCCGATTGGGGGTTGTCGCGATCAGCACTCGACACTTTTCCAAGAGGGCTCGAATGAGTCTCCGGGCCTCTTCTCGTGGGAAGTGCTCCAATACATCATTGCAAAGTACCAGGTCGTACCGATCCAGTCCAGCTAGTCCCGAGCGAATGTCGCCCATGATGACACGATTATATGCGTAGTTCCAAACGGGATTGCGGTATGCATCAAATATTTCAGCGCCGTCAATCCGTACTTTCCACTCATCGGGCTGGATTCTCCCATAGCCTATATCAAGTCCCTGTCGCAGAAGCAATCCGTAGCTGCCCGTACCAATGCCAACATCCAGTATACTCGTGGGAGCCGAGGCGTGCACAAAATGAAGGACAGCGGGAATGTGTTCGGAATTGCTAACGGGCATGTGGAAAAAATCGGTTGATTGAGCGGCAATGGCATCCGTCAATGCTTTCTAAAAAACATGGTTTGGGTGAGAATGTGGTAGGGGCGGTAGACATCGCGGAGACGTCGCTTCAGATACAACGCTACGCGTCGTTTTAGGGTCAGGTGTCGCCGCAGCCCACTTTCCGGAACCAATTCCCATCCTATCGGGTAAAGGGGCTTGAGGCCGGCGCGGGCCGCTAGCGCAACCAAGCTAGCCGATTCGAAATGATTCAAATGCTCGATGGGCGCGACAGCGTTCAGCGAGCGGGGAGAGCTTTTTTGTGCCGTCCAGTCCGGTTTTTTCAGTTTTGCTCGGAGCGTCGGGTGGTGAGGAACACCAATTTTCAGAATTCCGCCTGGGCGCAGGGCCTGAGAGAGCCGACGAACGATATCCTGGGGGTTCACCAGATGCTCGAATACCTGCTCGGTATTGATGAAATCGCACCAAGCGTCACCAATGTTGAATGGCGAGATCCACTCGATTCCGCGGGCGCGAAGGCGATTTGCAGCCTCATCGGATAAATCGGTCGCTGTCGTTGGTAAACCCAACGTTTCGGCAAGCAAAGCCCAGTTACCGCCGCCGCAGCCAAAATCTAACACCTTGGGCCGTGCAATATCCCGCTGCAGAAAGCGAATCACCATCAACAACTCACGAACTTGTTGCTCGCGGTGGTCTGCATCAATCGACGTTCCGGCCGACTCATTCGTTCGAAGGGCACCATAAAAGTCGGAAAGAAACGCATCGTCAGGCACATCCAGCTGGTAAATGCAGGCGCAACGCGGGCACTCCGCCAAAGTAAACGATGCAGCGGTCAAACGGCCAAAATCGCAGGACGGATAGGGGCGATAAAAGTCAGCTAAATAAGCCGCAATCGGCGGCCGGTCGTACGGGAGCTGAACAATCGCGGGACCGCTTGCTGTGCCACACGCGGGGCAAAACGCTCGGTGTACCATTGTGGGAATGCCTCGCTGCGGAGCCGACTGGATTGGGTTGGTCGAATTTCCGTTCATCGCGAGTCCCAGCGTTGTGGAATAAAGAGTATGCCTTCCCCCGGATTAGAAAGACGGCCGACCCCATAAAAATCGCCGTCGTGGGAAGCAAACGCCAGACAACCTTCGATCCACTCGATCGTCGAGTCCCCGACATGTGTATATACATCGACCGTGAAACTCGCTTCGCGAAAGGGCCATGTCTGCAAGTGGCATTCAATCGTCCCGGTTGTGTCCGGTACAACCATCAACGTCGGCTGATACACGCTCCACAGATTTACGATCTTGTGCTCGTCCGATTTGAGTACGATCGAAACGCCAATTCCTTTTCCAAAACGCCCTGGGTTGCAGCATTCGTAGTGTATCACGAAAGTGCAATGCTGACCTGCTAGGATTGCCTCGGTGGCAACTCCATTACTCATCAGCTCGACGCGAGTAATTTTCATTTCTGCGCTTCGTGCTCTATAGCGCCATGGCGTTGCGACCGCAGGGCCGCCGCCCTCATTTAAGTAGAGGTGGACTGCTGATTCGACATCTCCGCTATGCGCAACCATGCCGTTCCTCAGGAGCAGGGCGCGCGTACATAGACTTTGGATCGCCGGCAGGTTGTGACTGACGAAAAGAACGGTGCGGCCCTCGGTTTGTGACACCGACTGCA
>JAQGHS010000903.1 GCA_028291605.1 Planctomycetaceae bacterium
AAATGACAGGCTGGAAGCCTATCCCACGACGAAGAAGAACCCCGGGGCTCACGCCACCGGGCTCACCAAGACGGATGTTTCTTCGAGCCGTCACGGAGGGCCAATCAGATGGAAATCCTCACTGCGCCTGCCTGTTCCGGCAAGACCTCAGCCTTGCTGCAGTGGTATCGCGCCGCAGTCTCGAAGGCACAAGCCGACCAGCGACCAGGGCGAACGCTGTGGCTCGGTCCCACGCATCGCGTTTGCGAGCAAGTCCGGCAGCAATTGTGGGCTGAGCCGGCTGTTGTCATCCTCGCTCCGCAGGTGATGACCTTCGACGGATTCGCGGACCGGATTCTTCAATTTTCGGATACCGTGACGCGACCTCTGCCGCCCGTCATGCAACGCGTGCTGGTCCGACATCTCATCGACGATCAAGCTCGTACTGGCCAGTTACCATACTTTGCTGGGATTGCGCACACGTCCGGTTTTTTGGATGTCGTGCTGGGATTGATCGCCGAATTGAAGCGGGAAGAAGCGTGGCCCGAACATTTTCGAGACGCCTGCTCGAAGCGAGGAGCCAGCCGCTCCGATCAAGAGTTAGGGGCTCTCTATCAAGCCTATCAGGATCAGTTGGTTGCCCAGCAGCGCTATGATGCCGAAGGACGATTCTGGTCTGCCCGAGACCGGCTGGTGAAGGGGCATTGGGAACCGTTCCCGGAATTTGAACTGGTTGTCGTGGACGGCTTTTCCGACTTCACGCACACGCAGTATGAGATTCTCGGATTACTCGCCCGGCGATCGGCCCGCATGGTGGTCAGTCTCCCGTGGGAAGAGACCACCCTCCGGCCTGACTTGTTCGCTAAGCCACAAATTGCCATCGATCGACTCCGCAAAGTGACCACCTGTAAGCCACTCACAGCTCCAGCGACTGGAGATTCGGCTGGTAAACCGCTGCCTGCTGGGATTCGACACCTGGCTCATGAGTTGTTTTCCAATCCACGAGAAACCGCCTTGGCGGACAGCGGCGAGGGATTAGAAATACTGGCCGCCACTGGGATGCAGGGCGAGGTTCGGGCCATTGCCGAACGGATCAAGCGGTTGCTGGTCGCAGGCGTTGCCGCGCGAAAGATCATCGTGGCATTTCGTCCGCTGACTGACTACGCCCCATTAGTGCGTGAGGTCTTTTCGAACGCCGGCATTCCGTTTCAATGTGTGGCTCCCGAGCCCTTGATCCAACAACCACTCATCAAGACGCTGCTCTCGGTACTGCAACTGGAGCTGGAAGATTGGCCCTTCGAAAGATTGTATGGACTGCTGAACTGCGGCTGGTTCCGCCCGATTTGGAAAGATTGGTCTCCACAGCGGACGCCCCGGACGATCGCCAAGTTGCTGCGACAATCGAAAATTCCCAATGGCCGCACCGCCATCTGCACCGCATTCGATGCGGCAAGAGTTCTCATCGACCTCACGGAATCAGACGATGACGAACTGGCCACCAGACGCCGAGAAATTGCCCAGGCCGCAAGCTGCATCCAGCGCCTCAGTGAGTTATTGCAGCCCCTGCGACTGAAACAGGACGCCCGGAACTGGGCCGAGTCTTTGACTCACATTGCGCGAGAACTGGGGATCGTACCACTGCCGGCTGAGGCCGATGGTGCCGACGCCACCGCGGCCTGGCAGTCGTTCCAGGACCTCTTGTTCGTCGCAGCTGGCACCGAAGAGATGCTCGGGGCCGGCCGGCGGCGATTGGATTTGTCGGCGATTTTTGCCGAACTGTCGGACTTGCTGCAGCACCAGACGATGCCGACTCCAGCTCGTCTCTCAGGAGCGGTCGAGGTTGTGGAAGCGGCTCAGGTGCGCGGGCTGGATGTACCTTATCTGTTTCTCGGCGGGCTGACCGAATCCAGCTTCCCGCAACGCGGCGGCGACAGTTTTTTATATACCGAAGCCGATCGTCGCGAGCTGAATGCCCACGGCTTGACCCTGGGGCATCGCACCGCTCAAACACAGGCCGAAATGCTGTTGTTTTACAGCATCGTCACGCGGGCTCAACAGCAACTGACTCTCAGCTATCCGGCGGTCAGTCTCGATGGCCAGCCACTTTCGGCAAGCCCGTACCTGACCGCCCTGCGAGATCTCTTTACGCCGGCAGCGATCAAATACGTGCGCATCGAGCAGCTCGATCCAGTCCCCGAAGTCAGCGACATGCTGAGCCTCTCCGACTTGCGAGTGGTGGCGACATCCGAAGCCTTGCAACGTCGGCCACGCTGGTTCCAAACTCTCGCAGCCCTGCCGACCGGCGGATGGGACACGGCACGCAGCATCCTGGCCGCAGTCGATATGTCCGTGGCACGGTTCCAGACTCGCGGCTTCACCGGCTTCGAGGGAATCATTACACACCCCGCCAACCTCAAGCACTTGCAAGAGCGGTTCTCGCCGCAACAGGAATTCAGCGCGACCCAGTTGGAAGGCTACGCGACTTGTCCATTCCGGTTCTGGGTGTCGGATGTCCTCAAGCTGCGAGAAGTCGATTCGCCCGATCAATTCACCGATTTCGGCCGTCGCGGCGACATCGTGCATGAGATCCTGCGGCAGCTCCATTCTGAATTGGAACCGACACCCGATGCGATTCCCGCTGAATCGGCCGTGGAAATCTTTCGCAATCTGCTGACCAAGCGTTTGAGCCAGGAGGTCGCCGGGTCCGAATTGCTCGCGGCATTGATTCGCATTGAACAACGGCTCCTCGAAGAGTGGGGCCATGAATATGCCGACCAGTGGGCCAGCTATCACGAATCGATACGCGAGAGCTCAGGAGCGTTTTTAAAACCTTCACTGTTCGAAGTGTCGTTCGGCACGCCGCACAATCCGGAAGTCGAAACGGAATCGCGTCCTTATTTGACGCTGGGCTCGGCGAGGAATGAAACGCGTATTCGCGGCCGCATCGACCGCATCGACGTGGGCCAGGTCAGCGGACAGCCGGTCTTTAACATCATCGACTATAAGACGGGTCGCAAACCGTCCACCACCGCCGCTCAGATGAGAAGCGGCCGATCGCTGCAGCTCGTGTTATATGCCCTGGCCACCCAGCGTTTGAATCTGGTCGGCATGAATTCCATCCCGATACAAGCCGGATACTGGTGCCTGCGTGAAACAGGCTGGGCCCCCGTGAACAAGGCTCCCAAGGCTGGGCCGGATGGCCTCGAACCGCACGCCGACTGGCTGGCCCTGGTGGACGTTCTGGACGAACTGGTTCCGCGGCTCGCGGCGGGAATTCGAGCTGGCCACTTTCCAGTGTATAACTCGGATCCCTCCTGCATGAGCTACTGCCCCTATCGCACCACCTGCCGTGTGACGCAGATCCGACCGCTGGAAGAATCGCTGGACAAGCACTGGGAACCGTAATGAGCGTCAAGCCAGCCAATCTGACAGACCAGCAAGCCGCCGCAATTACTATGCGGAAGGTGTCGGTCTCGCTGTCGGCAGGCGCGGGGTGCGGCAAAACGTTCGTCCTGACCCGGCGTTTCCTGTCACATCTGGAACCGGGCCCCGACGTCAATCTCAGCGGCCTGGTCGCCATCACGTTTACAGAACGGGCCGCTCGTGAAATGCGAGAACGCATCCGTGCGGCGTGCTTTGATCGCCTGCGAGGTTGCCCGAGTGCAGACGTTGCACATTGGCTGGGTATCACCCGCGAAATCGATTCAGCCCGAGTGAGCACGATTCACTCGTTCTGCGCGAGCATCCTCCGCAGCTCGGCCGTCGAAGCGAAACTGGATCCCCAATTCGGACTGCTCGACCCTCAGATTGGCACGGCGTTTCTCGGCAACGCAGTCACCGAAGCCGTCCATGCGGCCGTCGCCAAGCAACTGCCGGCCGCGGTGGATGTGGTCCACGTGTTTGGCCTCGAACGCACCATCGTACATTGCCAAACGCTGGTTCGAAAACGCTTCGAAATGCAGCGTGACCACTGGGGCCAGCAGTCCCCCGAACAACTGGCGGCCCTGTGGAAGGAGCGGTTTCTCGCCCTGGCTCCGTCTTTGGCAATTGGCAAGTTGCGCGACAGCAATGAAGTGAGCGAGACCTATTCGCTGCTCAAACAACACGTCACAACAAATGCTGAGATGCTGGCCCGGTGTGGAGTCCTGAAGACTGAGCTGGAGCGACTGCTCGACGATCCCCAGTCGATCACGCAACCCGTTGACTGGTTGCGTCAGGTTCGCGAAAACGCGCAGGTGCAGGGTGGCGGTGGCAAGAAGGCTTGGGACAGCGAAGAGATCTACGACGCGGTCAAGGATCGTCTGGCCGACCTTCGCAAAGTCGTCGACAAGGTGGCCCCGCAGTTGGAGTTCGTGGAAGACGATGTCGTCCCTGCGGCGAAGCTCAGTCTCCAAATGCTGGAATTGGTCGCCCTGGCCATTGATCAATATGAACTCCGTAAGTCGGAATCGGCCGTTCTGGACTTTGATGATCTCGTGCTGCGTAGTCGCGACCTATTGAAACAGAACGCCGCCGTTCGGCAACGTGTCGCGGCCGGAATTGAATTCCTGCTCGTCGATGAATTTCAGGATACGGACCCCGTCCAGGCGGATATCGTCCGCTTCTTGTGCGGTGCGAAATTGACTCAAGGAAAACTGTTTCTGGTGGGTGATGCGCAACAGTCGATCTATCGCTTTCGACGGGCGGATCCCAATGTTTTCCGGCAGTTGCGCCTGGAAATCCCCGAGGCCGGCCGCTTGCCGTTGAACCGGAATTTCCGTAGTCAACCAGCCATTCTGGATTTCGTCAACGCACTCTTCGCTGGCACGCTGGGTGATATCTTTCAACCTTTGGTACCGGCCGTAGCTCAGCTCACTCCAGCGCCGAGTATTGAGTTCCTGTTCGCTGTGTCCAATACCCCGGACCCCACCAGCACCGCCGAATCCCGGCGCCAGGAAGAAGCGGCCTGGATGGCTCGACGCATTCGGGAATTACTGGACGATCCGACGCCGCGCATTCGCGACAAACACCCCGAGACCGGCGCTACCATCTTGCGGCCCATTAAGGCCAAAGACATTGTCATTCTCTTTCGGGCACTCAGCGACGTCAGGCATTACGAACAAGCCTTGCGCGATTGTCGGTTGGAGTACTATCTCGTCGGTGGGCGGGCGTTTTACGCACAACAGGAAGTCTTCGATCTGTTGAATTTGCTGCGCTCTTTGAACGAGCCCGATGACGAAATCAGCCTGCTGGGTGTGTTGCGATCCCCCTTCTTCGGACTCACCGACGACACCTTGATGAGCATCATCCGACATGCTCAAAGTCTGGAACAAGGTCTCCTGCAACCGCCACTGGCCGAACTCACTGAAGGGCAACGATCGCTAGTCCTGCACGCCCAAAAAGTACTGACGGATTTGCGAGCCGTCAAAGACCGCCTGTCGCTCGCCGGGTTGATCACGCGGGCGCTCGATCTGACGGCTTATGATGCGTCATTGGTCCCGGAATTCCTCGGTCGCCGCAAGTTGGCCAATCTGCGAAAACTGATTGAGATGGCTCGGCAGTTTGATCGTGCCGGGGGCTTCACCCTGTCTGATTTTGTGGAACGCCTCAAGGGAGCGGTTGCCGAGGAAACTGACGAGGAGCTCGCGGCCACTCAAGCGGAATCCAACAACGTCATTCGACTGATGACCATTCATCAATCAAAGGGCCTCGAATTCCCCGTCGTCATCGTGGCCGACATGGATCGCAACAGCCAGCCTCCCCCCAGTCCGGTCGAATTCAGCGCCGAGCTGGGCCCGCTGATTGCTCCACCTGAGAAATTCGGACGCCAGCAGGAAAACGTGGGCCTGAGATTACACCGCCTGCTCGAAAGCGAAGCCGATGCCGCCGAGCATCTGCGATTGCTGTACGTCGCACTCACCCGCGCGGCCGACTACCTGATTCTCTCCTCGAGCTTAAAAGCTCTCGACAAGGTGAGCTCGGGGTGGATGAAACTTCAGGTATCGCGGTTTGATCTGCGAACCGGACTGCCTGCGATTGACCCCGTAACCGATAGACCGCTGATCCCGGAACCATTTGCTACCAGTTGTCCGGCGGTCCGAGTCCATCTAGTTCCGCCGCGATCTCCCCTATTGCCACCCGCGATCCATGAGACGCTGGCCCTCGCCAACTTCCGCGAATCGGTCGAGCAAGCCGAGCCGTTGCCGTTGCCGCCGCTGTTGGAGCCAGTGGCGATTGATATCACTCAGCAACGCAGTTTTAGCGTTTCGAGACTCGAAGAACTCGATCAAATCCTGCGGAGCGGCCAATCATCACCCGCGATTCAGCATACGACGAAGGTCGACGAATCAGAACGAGGACCAGTACCTGGGGCGGAAGATCTCGGCACGTTGGTGCATGGAGTCCTGGAACGACTTGATCCACAGGGCGTGAAAGATCAAATCCCGAAATTGATCGACGCTTGTTGGACGAGCACCTTCGCCCCGTTGCCCGCAGACGTCCGCAAGTCTGCCACCGAGATGTTAAACGCATTCTGGACGTCGCCTCTCGCCGAAGAGCTGCGACAAGCCAGGCTGTGCTACCGGGAATTGGAATTCAACATCGTGATTCCCCGCGACCTGTTACCCGGGGAACCACGTTGCATCGCCGGCAAGATCGACTGCCTGTTGCAGACATCAGCGGGTGACTGGGTGATCTACGACTACAAGACGGGGGATCGATTCGCCATCGGGAATTCGGCCGAGTTCCTGCAGCATTACGAATTCCAATTGGGGGTCTATGCGTGGGCGGTCCAAGCCGGTTTGGGGATCTCTCCCACCAAAGTCGCGCTGGTCACATTCAAGCCCGGCATCACGATCACTGCCTGGCCTGTCAGCGAACTCGCGGTGAGGGGAATTCAAGAACGAGCCGCGGCGGCGGTCGCGAATGTCATCGATTCGTAATCGTAAAGCCACCCCATTCACCCCAACATCACAATTGAAATTTTGTCCGCCAACCGGCAGATTTTGCCATTGTCGGTCTGGAAGGGTGTCATTAGAATCCCCGACGCTGAGGAGTTAGAACTTCGGCCAGCAGTGTTTTTGCTGACAAGAATTCGCCGTACCTTCGGTACCACGGCATGACCCAGACCCAAATTTGCCGCGGTGATTTCGAAGAGTCGGTATGACACAGGGAGGTGTCCTGCCATGCGTTCCACAGGAAGTGGGCCGATGGGTGCGTTGCTGATGCTCGCGCCCCTGGTGGCTGTTCCAATATTAGCCGTTGTCGGAATCCCTCAGTTTGCCCCCGGCAATCTGATTGATTTGAATGGCTCCAAATCAACCGCATCCAGCCGCGATAACCGCGCCTTCAACGAACCACGTTTCGGTGATGACGCCCGGCACGATGCTGATGATTTGTTCGCTCCGCTGGAAGAATCCGGCTCGGATGTCGACGGATTCGATGATCCCTTGGCGCCACGAAAATCAAAGTCGCGTGGTCGCAATTCGCGCCGTGAGGCTGATGATCAGTTTGATGATGGGTCTACCCGCTCGCGCGGCAAACAATCCTCGCCATTCGAAGAAAACCAGGACGAAGAATTCGGCGGCAATTCTACCGACGATCTGAACAATGGCGAAGAAGAGGGCGCGAATTCGCGGCCTCGCAATCGTCAACGACCGCTTCCCAAGAACGCGCCCCGTGAATTCGAAGAAGGGGCCGAAGACCCCCAAGCCTTCAATGAATTCGACGATGCGCCGAACGCGCGGACCGAGCCCCGAGGCAAGCGTTACGCCGACATCAGCCCCAGCTTTGGTGGTGACAAATCCAATGGGAATTCCGGTGCCAATCCTCCTCGCAGCCAGGAATCAGCGCTGCAGGAAGGACAAGAGAATGCTCAAGAGGGTACAGAGGAAGGGAATCCCTTCGAAGCCCCGCCGGTCGTGAATAACAGTCGCCCGGCTCCCTCGAAAAAGGCGCCGACACCGCCGCGAACACGTGGCCCGCATGACGCACCGTTGTTCCAGCCGACGGAGTCGCCGCCCGAAGCAGAAGCTGACGATTCGGAGAGCTTTGCCCCTCCCCCGGTCGCCAAGGCTCCCAATTCCGGCCGTCGCAGTCCTCAAGCAGTGGTCCCTCCGCCCCAACCGCCGGAAGTCCCTGCCGAACCTGAAACGCCTCCGGCAGTGGCTGAGGAAGAACAAGTTCCGGGAGTCGATGAACTGACGTGGCAAGATGCGACCAAGCGGTTGCGAGCTCTGGGCGTCGGCAAGAGTAAGCAGTTTTTCACGTACCTGGAGGACAGCAACTCATTCCTCTTTACGTGCTCGGCCATCCATGCGAAGGATCCCAAGAAAACCTTGCGATTCGAAGCGGAAGCGGAAGAACCGTTGCTCGCGGTGAGTCAAGTTCTGGAGAAACTGGAAGCCTGGCAGTCATCATCCCCACAACGCAAGATTGTGGCTCGCGGCCAGGATTAGGGATAAACGCGTATCGTGGGACGGGTCTCCAG
>JAQGHS010000947.1 GCA_028291605.1 Planctomycetaceae bacterium
GTTTTCAGCGGACTCGTGGTTTACCACATTGCCGACGGAGTTTACGACAGCTAGTCTGGCCAGATGACTGATCGTCTCATGAGTTCCGAGAATGAAACCCCGTTCAACGCTGATGGTCTCAATGTCAGCGAATTTCTGGCCGGTTATCGCACGGCCCATGAAAACGGGGCAACAAATGTTTGTGAGTTTCTACGCAACGAGTGGAAGCTGAGCAGTGGCAAGGATGATTTACACGAGACGGCATTCTCGTGACTCAGATCTCACCCCGATCACAGCCCCCGTGGCATGAACCCATCCGCGATTAGCTTAGCGTGTTCCATGCTGTCGGCAAGAAATACAGTGCTGATCAATTCGACTGACTGAAACGCGTAGAGCAAGGCATCTCGCCTGTCGTTTCCATCGAGAATGGTATACGGTCCAAACACGATGATCTCGGAAGTCAGGGGCGATCTGATGGCTAACCAATGCCTCAACGAATAGTTCGATTGGTCTAAGCCTTGTTCCCAATTCGACAACATGACTTGTTGAACGTCACTCGGCATTTGGGAACCGTCCATCCATTGGGCGATATCCACCCATTCCCATTCTGGGAAACTATCGTGAATTAGCTTCACTAGGTTAAGCGGTTGCTGTTTGTGCCCGGGCAACTTTCCTAGGAAACGGCGGAAGATCCGTTGCCGGGTTGCGGGCCAAGCAAAGTTCGTGGAGTCTTGGGACATGATTCAAGTATAACGCAGCTGGTGTTCCGAAGGGCCATCTCTTGCCGGTTTTACGAATATGCCAGTCTGGAGACCTGAAAAGACGGCTATCGGTTGATCTGCACTATCGATCGTGTGCCGGGCCAACTTGTGAGCATGCGCGGCGTGAGGGGCGGAAGTGATCAAGGACCTATCCAAAACCCGAGATAGTCCAAAAGTAATTGATCCGTCGTCCGAGAACTCTGAGCCGGGATAATCACCGGTGCGTAGAGGAATCTCACGTAAGCCGCTGCCCAGTGGTCAGGGTTATCAATTCCGATAGCCCTGCATATCCACACGGTAGGGCCGATGCTCAGCGGATACGCCACGAACAACATCAACCCGGCGAGCGTCCACCAAAGCCACGGGGTCGATTGTCGTTGTTCGGTCATGATGGCGACTCCGTGTCAAAAAAGAGCGGGTCGGGAAAGAAGTCCCGTAAGAGGTTGCCGGTTGTACTACAACCAGAAGTAGGGGTAAACAGGTTGTAGTGAGGCCAAAACGAGAATCAGCCGACGTGCGTTTCACCGCAGAAAACGCAGGAAATGCAGCACTTGCACGCAACCCTAAACAGGGTTTAGGAAACCACCGCTCTATCCAGCTGAGCTACGGGAGCATCGAGTGTAACTTATTCCGTGTGCATGCGTTGTGTCAACGCAATCCCGGTCGCGAGAACCGATTCAGGCTCGTGTGCGGGTGCAGTTTACCGGGCAACCCGCAGGTTGACTACTGTTTTGACACGCGCACGCGTGGGCGGGTTCTGTCTGAATCAGCTGGTGGGGCGCAGGCGATGAATGAAGATAGATGCAAGTGGATGAAAGCGATATTCGGTTCCTGACACCTTTATTTTCCCACCCGCAACCCCTGGCAGGAGATGAATCCGGCCAGGGCTTGTTTCGTTTGGGGTGGTTGTCACTTGCTCTGCGCACCGGTGATGTGGGAATATTCACGCACAAAAGTCATCTCGCCCCAGGAATGCGAACATGGAAGCCACTCTCGGAACCGTCATTATTTATGCAAGAGACATGCAGAAATCAGCGGCGTTCTACAGCAACAACTTCGGATTCAGGACCAGTGGCCAAGTGGTCGAAGGGCTCATTGAACTGGAGTCGTCTAGCGGTGGCGCGGCAATTCTTATCCATCAAGCATCCAAGGGCATTAAGCTCGGTCAAGTCGGCGTCAAACTTAGCTTTCATGTACCTGATGTTGAGGCCTTCAAGAAGTCTGCCGCCATGCAAGGGCTCAAGTTTGGGGCCACCCACCAAGCAAATGGATATTCTTACGCCAATGCCAAGGATCCTGACAAGAATTCCGTAAGCATTTCCAGTCGTGCTTATCGGGTGGGCAAGCCCTAATTGAATCAAACAACCGGCGTTTGGACTTAACTCTGGCAGGGGCTTGTTTCGTTCACACTGGCTTCTGACCGAACAGTGCTTTCTGACTCATCCTGTGGTACTCCGCCTCAATTGCCGCGCAGAATCAATTGGCACCAAAAATGCTGATTACGCGTAAAGAGGGGTAACTCATGAAGTACATCCTATTCGCGACAGCGTCGTTAAGTTTGATCGGAGCCTCATGTCGTGGATGCGACGAAGGACCTGCGTTTGCCGCATCCGCGAAAGATATCGATAAACTGCCACCCGGCTTGGAATCGCTGCATGTACGCCCACTTCGCAACTCTGATATTTCCCAATTGGCCCGCTTTCAGAAACTTCAGTTTCTCGACTTCGCTATGGGCCATGCACGCGTTGATGCGAAGATTACTGACGAAGGAGTCGAAGAGCTGGTGAAGTTACAGTTGCCTAAACTTCAGCAACTGTCCCTCCAATGGTGTGAAAACGTGACTGACGACGGTCTCGAACATCTTGCCAATATGAAAACACTGCGGTCACTTGATCTTAAAGGCTGTACTAATATCACAGATGCTGGCATTCTAAATTTGGCAAGGAACCCAGACCTCAAATTCATTCGATTGCGAAAGTGCTGGAAGCTAACTCACGAGGGAATCGCAGATCTAAAAATCATGCTCCCTACTACGGAGATTGAATATTAGGCTGACAGGGAAAAAAAAGGTGTCAGGAACCAAATACTGTATTTGGTTCCTGACACCTTTTTTTCTGACCGTACCCACGCTGTGGGTTGATCTGCACTATCGATCGTGTCCCGGGTCCACTGGGGATCATGCGAGGCGTGAGGGGCGGAAGGGATATGGCTTACGGGTGTTTCATCCACAGAAGAAGATATTGCCTCATAATCTCTTCGGCGTCTGGCGAGCTATGCCCCAACATGAGAACGGGCGCGTAGACAATTCGGAGCAGCCGAGCCGTCCAATGGTTTCTATCGTCGAGTCCGACAAATTCCATAAACCAGCCCACTGGCCCAATGCTCAGCGGATAAACCACCAGTAGCAAGATCAACCCCGCGACCGTCCACCAGAGCCACGGGGTTGGTTTTAGTTGTTCGTCGGTCATGATGGCGATTCCGTGCCGAAAAGAGCGGTCTCGGATAAGTTCCCCGTAAGAGGTTGCCGGTTGTACTACAACCAGAAGTAGGGGTAAACGGGTTGTTGTGAGGACAAAGCGAGAATCACCCGAAGTGCATTCCACCGCATAAAATGCAGGAAATGCAGCGTTTGCACGCAACCCGAAACTGGGTTCAGGAAACCATCGCTCTATCCAGCTGAGCTACGGGTGCATCGAGTGTAACTTATTCCGCGTGCATGCGTGTCAACGCAATCCGGTCACGAGAAGCGATTCAGACTCGTCTGCGGCTGCAGTGTACCGGGCAACCCGCAGGTTGACTACTGTTTTGACACGCGCACGTACGGGCCGGTTCTGTCGGAGTCGCATGGCGCGGCGAAGACGATGTTCGCCAGAGGACAAATGCGATATTCGGTTTTTGACACCTAGATGCCTTCCATCACTGGGGCTCCCTGCGATCTCAGCGATTGGATTGTCGGTAAAGGGTGGCGGATTGCCTGGAGATTTTAAGAGTCACTCGGCTGTCGTCGCGATCGCAGGAATTCGGCCGGCTTTGAGCATGTTCGCGGTGTGCTGCAGCATTCGCTTTTCGTCCGCTTCCAATTCGTGGACTGGGCAGGCCGTCAGAAATGGGTCACCACTCGCGCCAATTGTCACGACGCAGCCACATGAGCGCGAATAACCGCCGGTTGTCGCGAGCGTCCACAACTGCAGGACGATCAGCGGCCCAAAGATGACGACCAGGGAAGCCGTGCAGAATGCGATCAGCCGAGTCATGTCCCCTCCCGCACCTGATGTGTACTGTATGGAACTGATCAGAGTGTAGTAATGGATGAACAGCCAGTCAACGCAATTGCCAGTACAGACCCAATGAGTCGGTCGGACGATTCAGATGCAGGATGCGAAAAACAAAGGTGTCAGGAACCAAATACCGTATTTGGTTCCTGACACCTTTGTTTTTCCACCGACCGGACCAGGCAAAGGTCCGTATTGTAAGTTACCAATTGTACTACAACTGGGAGTAGAGGAAATTAGATTGTCTCGCCTCGAAACCAGTTCATTCATCTAACGTGAGATCGCACGAGTTCTCCCCCTCGTCGATGGTCTTTTTCAGTCCCGAGGTGTTGAAACTGCGATATTTCGCGGGGATGTTGGGGAAGCTACGCTGGCCGTTGACGACTGGTACCTGCCCGCCGACCGAAACCAGTTCCGAGGCAATCGGGACGTGCGTTTCCGGTGGAGTGATGGTGATGACGTAGTCTCCCGCGGGGACTTCGGGGCCTCCGGCAAACATCAGATGATATTCGCCTGACGCATCCAATGTGCCGGCAGCGACAATGCCCTGTTCGTTGTTGCGGAAGGTCACTGTGCCCCCGGTCACCGGCGCTGCTTTGTAGGTGATTTTGCCAGATAGTTTGCCGGTTGGAATCTTCGCTTCGCCGCAACCTGCCGCGATCAACAGAGGGAGTAAGGCGAAGGGGACGAATTGCTGTAATGCTGTCATTGCCGGTCCTGAATGAGAAACAGACAGAGCAGGCGATCGAACCTGCTCTGTCGAATGAGTGAAGGTGATACGCTTGGCGAGCAGTTAGTATTCGTCCAGAACATTGCCATCGTCGCGTTGGGCGAGTTTGAGCAGGATCGACAGGTCAATTGAGGCGCTGAGGAATCGCGTGCCGCCGTCGGCTCGCAGGACGAATGCTCCGCCTGTATGAACCGAATTGAACGGTTGGTTCTGGCCGGGGGGAAATGCCACCAGCGGCACCGCGGCCAGGTCGTTCACATTGAATCCATCGGACCTCGAACCGGTGAAGCCGGTATAGCCGATCGGATACCGCACCGTTGTGGTGTTGTAAGAATCGCCAGAGGCGCCGTTGCCGGGCGTGCCAGACAGATCAGTTCCCATCCAGGCGCCTTCTGTCGATGATCCTCGAAAATCGAGCTTCTGTCCGGAGGCCGCTCTCACGGAACCGGATTGCTCGGCGAGCATGATTGTGTTGGAGCTGCCGTCGGTAATGGCCGCCAGGTCGAGGGCGGTATTCATCGGTAGTACGCCGTTGAACGACACGTAGCCCTTATTGGTGAGATACGAGCGGGACGGTGACCGATTGTCGGTCCAGGAACCGCAGATGACCTTGTAGCTGATGGTCGTGATGTTGCGAGCCGTGTTGAACGCGGCGACCTTGGAGAGATCAGATGAGGGGCAATGGAACAGAGGCGGCGAGACATTGGAGAGGGCCACATCGTTGCTGGTGTCACCGCCGTAAGGAATGCCGCCCGGACTGACGCCTTGGAAATTCAGATTGTTGTACAGAGGCGCGAAGTCCATATAGGGGAGCAGATGGAGGAAGGCGCTGGAATGCCAGCCCGTCCCCATCGCCCCCGGCGGGAAGACTCGGCAGGAGCTTTGGTAGTTGTGGAAGGCCAGGCCGAACTGTTTGAGATTGTTGCTGCACTGGCTGCGTCGTGCGGCTTCGCGCGCTTGCTGCACAGCCGGCAGCAATAAGGCAATCAGTGTGGCGATAATGGCGATTGAGACCAGCAACTCAATCAACGTGAATCCATTTCTGCGACGGACCATCAATTCGCTCCTTGTGAGCAGGGTGGCGTAAACATCGAGACAAATACCAATCAAACGGACCTGCGAGCGCAGTTCCCCGCCAGAGCGTTTGGCGGTATGCGAGGCAACAACGGGAAAAATATGTGGGCGAGCGAACTCAGACTTCAGGCAATTTCATCAACTCGGCGAGCGCGGGCGGCGCTGGCGGTGGGAATTTCCTAAGCACGGCGGCAACGGAGATCTTTTCGGAAGGAGACGAGCGGCAGGCACCTTGCAAAATTGACATATCGACATATCTCGATTACAGCAGGCGACATGACTTTTGTCAAACTGTCTTGAGTTAATTCGAGAATGCGTTGCGGCAATGCTGATTTCAACTAGAATCGCAACGATATCGCATTGCTCAATGTCGGGCGATGACTGTGATGCGGTTGAAAATCGTCGTAAATTAACGGCGTGAACACGGCGTAACCACATTTGAAATAAAGCTTTACGTATGCTGATGTTGTTGCTGAATCTGCTGTCGCTCCCGACCTATGGGATCATGTGGTGGCTGATTTTCGCCGCGGTCGCGTTCTGTACTGCTCGCTACGGATTCTGGTGGAGTGTCCCCGTTGGTCACATTGTCACGGCGGTCATCATCTACGTTCTGGATGTCATGTGGGCCCAAGCCGTGATGCAAAAGCCCGATTCCAATTGGGACGGCGACCTCGACATGCTCTTCGCCTGCGGGATTCTCGTTCGGGTCTTGATGGTCAATACTTTGCTGCTCCCGATCACCGTTCTGGGAGGTCGAGGCCGGAAGCCGGACCTGCGCAAATTGCCCAAGGACTACGACATCATTCCGTAGGGCGTCCCTGCTGGGCAGATTCGATCTATTGCATCCCGGACAGACCGGAATGCAGGTTGCCATATTGCCAAAACGCCACATCAGTGGAATTTTTGTGCAGCTCCAAGACAAACAGGCGACAAACTCGTACAAGCGGAACCGCATTCTGGTTAATTCTGTCCGGGCGAATTCATTTTCGTTTGCTGCGCTATCAATGCGCAGACAGATTTCAGTGCGTCAGTTGGTACCCGCGGGCCGAGGTCGGGAATCAAACTTGGGAGCCAGTCGTGTGCTGAGAAATCATCTTCCATTCCGCCCGACTCAACTCGTGCGAGAACCGGAAGATGCGTCACAGACCGGCCGCGCCGAGCCCATTTACCGAGGAGCATTCGACGATGTCGGCCCCCAATAATAATCACCAGGACAATGAGCTCACCGCACTGATGCCGACCAGTTCGCCCCCCATCTGGGATGAGATGACGCACCAAATGCCGGACAGGGCTGCCGGTTTTGGGATCGAACCCGCCGAAATGACGGAACTGCTGACCGCGACGGCGACGCGAGTGGTTTCCAAGCAAGAGCGCGACTTTGTGCTGGCCTCGCAGTTGATTCGCGGTAAGTACTTGACAGAACGCATGCTGCGGACCGCTTTGCGACATTGGACTCCCTTCGGTGGGTTGTCACTGCGCGAGTACTTACGCCAAGAGAGGATCTTGTCCGAAGACGTTCTGCTGCAGATTGAGCGCGAGGAGCCCGAATACCTCAAGTCACTGGGATCGGAGGATACCACGCCTCAAGCCTGGTCGAGTGTCGCTCGCCGCACGTCGAGCCTGCTGGAGCGTGTTGATCCGACCGGCCGCATCGCCAAGGTGTTCGGCCTGTCCCAGATTCCGAAGGCTGTTGTCGGAGATGAAACGCGCACGTTCCGGACGAAGTTTCGCCTGATCCGCAAGCTGGGGCAGGGGGGACTGGGAACCGTCTGGCTGGCCGTGGATACGAGTCTCAATCGGTACGTCGCGGTGAAGGAGATCTGCGACCGCTTCGATCCCGATTCGGCCGCCGTCGCGCGTTTTCGTCGTGAGGCGGAAATCACGGGGCGCCTGGATCATCCCAGTATTGTGCCCGTCCACATCCTCGGTGAAAACGAGCATGACGGTCGAGTCTTCTATGTCATGCGGTTTCTCGGCAACGAGACCCTGGCCGATGCGATTCGCGAATATCATGAGACGCGTGAACTGGGGATGGCCAATCCGCTGGCCTTTCATCGCTTGCTGACCGCGTTTGCCAGTGTGTGCCAGGCCATTGCTTATGCCCACTCCAACAAGGTGATCCATCGCGACCTGAAGCCCCAGAACATCGCGCTGGACAACTTTGGACAGGTGATTGTGCTCGATTGGGGGCTGGCGAAGACCTTGGGAATGGATGATCCGCAGTCGCATCTCCAGGACGTGGCTGATTCCCCAGTCATTGATAGTCTGGATGTCACGCTGGCCGGGCAGGTTGTCGGGACGCCGATGTATATGGCTCCCGAACAGGCTTCGGGACGCGTCGATGAAATTGACGAGCGGACCGACGTCTATGGCCTGGGGGCCATCCTGTTCTCGATCTTGACCGGCTTCGCGCCGCACGAACTAAGCCAGGAGTCGCTGGCACCGGGCAGCAAGATGTCTGACTTGTTGGACATGATTGTCGATCAGCCGACGACGCGTCCCCGCAAGCTCAATCCGGAGATTCCGATTCCACTGGAGGCCATTTGTCTGAAAGCGATCGCCAAGGAACGCTGTGCTCGATATCAGTCGGCCTCGGCGCTGTCTGAGGACCTGCAGCGCTGGCTGGCGAACGAGCCGATCTCGGCCATTCAAGACCCGTTCCCTAAACGCTTCCAACGCTGGATGGCGAAGCATCGTCGACTCTCACAGACGTTGGCACTGTGTGCGACATTGATGGTCGCGGGGCTGGTGGGCTGGGGATTCAATTCCTATCAACATGCCGTCGCCGTGGAGCAACGCCGTATTCAAGGCGGAGTGGACGACCTCCGTGACATCCGCGCCAAGCTGACCTATGAGATCGAAACGCTCTCTGAAAATACGCGGTTCATGTCGACCCTGCCGCCGATTCAGGCCATTATTGATGCGCAGCGCAGTAGTGGCGGCGCAGGTCAAGAGCCAGAAGGCGTTTGGGCCGAGCGTCTGAAGGTCATTTTCAACGGGCTGCTCGATGTGAATCCGAGCTATGTTGCTGTCACCTACTGGGTGGCAAATGGACTTCCCCAGAAGAAGCCCATTCGCGTGGAGAGCGCCGAAATGCTGCGTGGGGCGCAGCGGACAGATCTGACAGAATTCTTCGGACGCCATCTGCCGGCCATTACCGCGCTGGTTCCGCGTGAGATTTACGTGGGGATGCCCGGCCGGATCGTGGAATTATCACCGGAGGTCAAGAAGGCATTCGAGGCCTCCCAGCTAGCGGGTGGTAAGCCAGAACCGGTTGGTGAGTGTTTAGTAGCCGGAGTATCAGTTCATGACAAGAACACCGACGCGAAGCTGGGCGGGGTGGCGATCGAATGCAACCTCGAAAAGATTCTGATCGATCACATGAACTCGGTGACGGCCAGTAATATCGAGCTGTACTTAACGGATCACACAGGCCGTTGTGTTATGCGATTTACTCGCGAAAACGGACTGCGTCCGATCGAACCCGGAAAATTCCTGGAGGCGAATACGGCCGAAGCACGGTCGTTCTTCGCCGACCCTCTGTCACCGAGCATCTCGGCAGTTTCACCAACGCTGTGTGCCGCGAAGGTCCCGTTGAATCGTCTGCGTCCGGATTATTTCATGGGGTTGTTGTTGAGGATTCCGCAGTAGGTGAAAGGAATCAAGTGCGCCGCCGCCCCCCTTGCGGGTGTGATTCCCTCGCTTTTGCACAACGTACAGCGAGTTATTAGGGGCTAAATAGCCTTGCGTGAAGTTGGGACAAGGCTCGTGCCACTGTTTCATGACCGTACTCGGTCATTAAGCAGTGCTCCCCAGCGACCATCTGCAAATCCGTGAATCACAGGTGAAGACAGCACTGCTTAGCGACTGTGTACAGTCGCGAAACAGTGGCACGAAACAGGGTTTGTCTCAGGATCATGCAAGGTTATTTAGTGCAGAAGCGCGGGAACCACCGGGACAAGCCCGGTGGCGGTCTCAACTACCGTCCGCTGAGTGTCGCTTCAATTTCGAGATCAATCCCGCCCCGCCTGACTTGCAGCGTGACCTTGTCGCCAGATTTGTACTTCTTCAAGAGGGTGGTCACGTCGTCGATCGTACGGACCGGATCTGATCCCATTTTGAGGATCAGGTCGCCCTTGCGAATACCCGCCGTTGCCGCCGGTCCGTCAGCTGTGACCCGCTCGACCAGATAGCCAGGGGCACTCACATCCGCGATTGCCTTTCGCGACGCGACGCCGAGGTAGGGCTCGCCGGTCCCGGGCTTAACGGGCGTTTTGGTCCCTTTAAGGCTGTCTCCCACTCCGCCCAACAGCGCCTCGGCCAAGCCTTCGATGTCGTCGCCTCCCGACACTTTTTTCAGGGTCGGACGTTGCTTCGCTGCGGCCAGTTCCTCGACGGCATCCACGACCATTTGTGAGATCCGGGCCATCCCTTCCAAGTTCAGCAAGTCGGCGTCGTCTTCCGGGCGATGATACTGCTTGTGCAAGCCCGTGAAGAAATGCAGCACGGGAATGCTGCGTTGATAGAACGACGCATGGTCGCTGGGGCCGTAGCCACCGGGCTTCTTCACGATCGAGAAAGCGTATTTTGTTCCCAGGCGATCGATGAGCGGATCGAATTCGGTCGCCGTTCCGGTTCCATAAACGGTTAAACGCTCCTGACGCAACCGGCCGACCATATCCAGGTTCAACATGGCCACCGTTTGATTCAATGGGTACAGCGGGTCTTTCACGTACCGCTCACTGCCGATCAGTCCCGATTCTTCGGCGGTGAAAGCGATGAAGACAATCCGGCGTGACGGTGGTAGTTGAGCGTGTCGCAAGGTCAATTGCCGCGCTGCTTCAATCAAGACCGCCGTGCCGGAACCGTTGTCGTCGGCCCCATTGTGAATCTCCTTTTGCGTAGTGAACGCCAAGGAACCCGAACCACCGAATCCCAGGTGATCGTAGTGGGCACCCAGGATTAATGTTTCTTCGGCGTGAGGCCCACTTCCCGGCAAGACCGCCACGACGTTCTTCAACGGCTTCCCTTTCCGGACCACGGAAATCTCGCCCGTCACGCGACTGCCGGTGAGAATTGTTGAGCGGGGCTTCAAATCACCGTCGATCCCCTGTTCCAACGCAGCCAAGTCGGGCTTGGCTGCGGCCTGCAAGAGAGGCTCAATTGCCGCCCGGCGACAATGGACGACCGGAATCTGGCGATTACCGACATTGGACTTCACCAAAAACGGAATCAACGCATCCGCCTTACGTGGATCGGCTGCGGCATCTTCCGGCAGACTGGCATTGTCTGTCACGAACAGGATTGCGGCAGCATTGTGCTGCAGGGCGTTCGTGACCTTGTGTGACAGGTTCGAAAACTCGGAGGCCTTCGCTCCCTCGAACGGGCTCTCGACATCGGTCTTACGAGGTTCATTCCGCAGCACAATCACCGCGTGCCCGGCGACATCGATGCCCGCATAGTCGTCATAGCCGAGTTTCGGGGCCGTAATCCCGTAGCCCACAAACGCCACTGGCAGATCCACCTTGCCGGAACCACTGAGCGACAACGGTGTGAAATCAGAGTTCACCTCCAACACATTGGGATTGCCACCGGCAGGGGTCAGCGCCAGCGTGTTCGTCTCACCGAGTCCGAAGCGGCTGCCCATATAGAACGTGTGAAACGGGGTTCCCTGGTAGCGTTTGGTATCCAGCCCCATCCTGGTGAATTCGCCTGCCAGATAATCGGCCGCCTTGTCGATCCCCGCCGTGTTGATCCCTCGACCTTCCAGTTCGTCCGCCGCCAAAAAATTTGACGACTGTGTGAGACGCTGCTGGATGGCTTCGCGGCTCAATGGGTCTTCGGCTGGGATCGAAGCAGCGAACGCCAGGACAAGGCCCGCGCTGCAGAAGTAGCGAATGAGATAATAGGCCCGCATCAAGATTCGTTCCAAACCTTCCCCGCCGCGCAACTGTCGTAACCGTACGATATGGCAGTTCTGTCCAAAATGCCGTATCTCATTGGATGATACACAGAGCAACCAACCGGGGAAAAGACCGGGCGCCGATTCCTCTACCAATTTGCTTCGTCGGCCTTGGTAATGATCTCACCGCCGTTCGGCGTACCCAGTTTACGCAGAACTTGGGGCTCGATTTTCTCATTCACGAATCGGACGCTGCCATCGGCGAGCGCGAACAGGGCTCCGCCGGGAAAATGCCCCCCAAATCCCCGAGGAGACCGATTGATGCCCAGTGCGGGATCTCGAAAGTTGCGGGGATCGGCCCATTGTCGCCGTAGATCTTTGACTTCGCCGACGACGAAGGTGTTTGACATTCCATCCGTGAAATCCTTCCGCGCGCAACTCCAGTTCGCACCCATGACGTACTGATTGGCAGCGAAGTCCGCGAGAGCAGGTCCCTCGAGATCGATCGTCTGCTGGTCCACAGGGTGCCGGTAACCCCGGATTTCCTGGCGTGTGAGGGGCGCATTGTGAGGCGAATTCCAAGGCTCCCCTTGGTGAATCTGCTGGAACAGGCCGGCCTGATCGTCGTAGGGAAGGATTTGCGTCATCCAGGAGTGGCCTTGAGAACCATCGCTGCGAAATGTTCCCGCGGGCGGCAAGGCCTTATGGGATTCGAGATATCCCCATAAGGCGACGGCGATCTGTCTCAAATCATTTTTGGCGTAAGACCGCCGCGCGGAGGCACGGTGGACAATCGCGTATTTCCAAGTCGGCGGATCAGATCGAGCAAACCAGATGATGGAGTAGGCGGCGCCTGTCATGGCGATGGACGCGATGCCGAGTACGGCAATCAAACCGACGGTCAGCAAGGTGTGTTTGAATTTCCAAAGAAAGGGTGCGGATGGCATGGTGTTGACAGTGTCTCGTAGCCGAAGTCGCCAAGACTTCGGGAATTTGTCAGCAAGGCGGCCAGAACTCTTGGCGAGTTCTGCTACGAAATCCTTTACGGCGGGGCAATCTCTGTCGGCGAGAATGCCATCAATAACCATCTTGAATGCCCTCGCCTCCGCGAGGAGTAGCCAAGGCGCGAAGGACTTTGGGATCGATTTTGTCACTGATGAAGTGGACATGTCCATCGGCGAACAACATGACTGCGCCGTCGCTGCGATGTCCGCCAAAACCGCGCGGCGAGCGATTGATGCCCAAGTCGACATCGCAGAAGTTCCGTGGATCGGCCCAGGGGCGATGCAGGTTGCTTACCTGACCTGCGGTGATCGTATGGGATGTCCCGTCCAAGATATCTCTGATTCTGCAGCTCGAATTGGCACCCATGATGTTTTGGTTCGCGGCGAACGCGGCCAGTGCGTAGTTCTCGGGACTCGATTTCCGAGGTGCCGCATGGTAGCTGAATTCAATGACTTCCCGTTTCGCCAACTGTGCATTGTGTGGGGAATTCCAGGGCTCCGTGAATCGAATTTGTTTGAACAGTTCTGCTTGATCCGTGTAGGGGAGCAGTTGCGTCATCCAGGAAGCACCTTGAATTCCGTCAGCCGTGAAGGTACCGCCCGCGGGGAATCTGGAGTGGTCACTTTCATAATTCGCCAATGCTCGCCCCAGTCGTTGTAGATGAGTTCGCGACTGCGCATGTGTCCAGAATCGAGACTCAATTTTCCAAGTCGGCGGATCCGAACGAACAAACCAAAACGTGGCATGGGCCGACGACGTGGCCAGGATCGAGACGGTGCAGAACGTGACTATCAGGCTGACCATCAGCAGCGTGTGCTTCGGTTTCCAGGACGCTTCCCGCGGATCCACAGCGACGTCGGTCGGCGGCGCGAGATCGCTGGCAATCTCGGTGGATGTTGTCGGGGCGATCGTGCTCGGAGAATCATCAGGATCCAATTGCCATGTCTGACGTTGACGCAGGAAAGACAGGATCAAAAGATGTCCGCCGGCAATTAAACCGCACAGCGCTAAAAGCCCCACGGTGCATCCCTCGGGGTCCCAGCGGATCTGGGGAATCACTCGATTCAGAAACCCCCACCAGCCAATGATCAGGTGGTAGCACAGGGGCAGAATGACCTCCGGAAAGAGGAATATCGCGAGCAGTCCGATTCCAACCAGGATTCCCTTTTTCCTGCGGGTCATGGCTGCACCTCCTTGGCCGCATCGACAACCCGTTTCG
>JAQGHS010000968.1 GCA_028291605.1 Planctomycetaceae bacterium
TTTATTTTCGAGGGAATGCACTCGCTTGCGCTTCGAGCTTGTATCAGTCCCCCGCGAGCTTCGCCAACACCCCATCTGCAACCGGACGGGGGCAGGACCAGACGAGGAAGAACTGCGCCTGACGAGCCCAGCGCTGAGCCGGATGCGGGGCCACGAAGCCGACTCCTTTGGCAACCATCAGCGCGGCCTGGGTGACTCGCAAGACGAGCCAGGTCGCGTCCGTCCTGAGTGACAGCGTGCGGTCGGGGTCGGCGGCACCGGCGAGTTCGTGCAGGCGGAGGCGGAGGTTTTGTAAGGTGGACTCAAAGCGCGACGTCATTTCGTCCAGCGCCGGACGGGCTGCGACTTCTTCTCGTAGATAGCCGATCGCTGCCGCAGCGAGCCCGATTGCCAGGCAGGATGTCTCCAAGCCGCCTCCCCCGGATTTACCGAGGATACTTTCTGCCGGGCCCGACAGGATCTCAGTGGGTTCAATGATCACTTGGCGGCAGTGGACCAGACTCGTTCGCGAGCCGCCAAGGGACGCCAGGGGCAGAGGCGGATCGATCTGATCCACCACGCGTTCCGTGGGCAGGACGAGCAACAATTGCGTGGCATCCGGCAGGGTTGCGCCGACCACAATTCCCGTCGCGTGATCGGCTCCGGTGACCCACGGGATTTCTCCGTCCAACTGGACTCGGCCTGCGGGTAGCAGCGTTGCGCGCAGTGCCGGTCCCTGATGCTGGCGGGACGTCGTGAGCTGCGACAGTCCGACGGTCATGTAGATCTCGCCCCGAGCCAGCCGCGGCAGATAGCGTTCGCGCAACGGCGGCGGCCCCTTTAAGATGTGGCGAATGGCTGCCTCACGCTGGCTGAGGGCGAAGGCCGTGGTCAGGCACCCTGACGCGATATCTTCTAAGCCGCTGAGCAATTCGACGGCACTCAGTCCCGCACCACCATGTTCACGCGGGATCGACCATGCCAGCGCTCCCGCCCGCCGTAAGGCTTCCCAGGCAGCGATCGGCCAGGCCGTACCTCGATCCGCCTGTTCAGAACCGGCAGTCAGTTTCTCAAGGATATTCGCAGGGAGCAGAGTCATCGGTCGCCGAAGTTCAAGTTCATGGTCACTCCTGCCGCCATCTTCCGACAACCGCGCGCCTTAATGCCCACGATACCACAAGCACGGCATTCATTTGATTGTCCGGCATTATGCCAGATTTGCAGGTTGGACTCGACCACTTGGCCTTCACGATGAACAGGCGCTGCTCTTCGGAAGTCCGCACAACCCGCGTTGTGGGCATAAATCCACGGTATTTCCGACAGCAACCTGCATCGATGACAAAATGTATTTTTTACAGATGCTATAGTATTCCATATTCAAACCATGTAATAATATGTACTTCACGTCTAGAGTTTTTTACTCTTCACATTTTATTTCTTTGTCTGTTCTGAGAGGGAGAGCGCCATGCCCCATCGGTTCAAGCCCCATCGTCGCCACACAGGCTTTACACTGATCGAACTTCTGGTCGTCATTGCGATCATCGCAGTGCTGATCGCACTTCTGTTGCCGGCAGTGCAGCAGGCTCGCGAGGCTGCCCGTCGCAGCCAGTGCAAGAACAACATGAAGCAGATTGGCCTGGCACTGCACAACTACCACGACACCGTTGGTATCTTTCCGTTGAACGCCACTCCCAGCAAACATCGCAGTGCGTACGTCGGCATGCTGCCGTACATGGACCAGGCTCCCATGTACAATCAGATGAATCAAGAAGCCGATCAAACCGTGGCACCCAACTTACAGTTCAACACGATGAAATTGGTGGGATTGCAATGCCCATCTAACCCAGACAGCGCTAACGTGGGCACGGGTCAGGATACTTGCGGTGTCGGAGTCGCCGCGGACTATTCGTTCAATGTGGGTGATAACAGGAATGGCAGCACCACAACGGGTTCTATAGGGACTGACTCTTATGGTAATATTGGCGTCGGTGTGGCGGGCCGGGGTCCCTTCACGCGTTACCAATGGAGCGCCAGAATCAGCCAGATTACCGACGGCACATCGAACACGATTGCTCTGGGGGAAACCATCGGCAACTATTGCGGCTGGCAGCAAGGTTGGTCAACTCAGAATTTTGCCACGACCGCATTTCCGCCCAACTATCTCAACACAACCTTTAAAGCCAGCCCAGGCAACCCTGATTGTATTGGATATCGCAGCTTCCACGTGGGTGGGATCCATGTCCTGTTGATGGACGGCTCGGTCCGTTTTATCAGCGATAACATCAGTGGCCAGACGTTTAACTGGATCCAGGGCCGAAACGATAACCAGGTGGTGGGCGACTTCTAAAAAGGTTGGCTGTAGTCTGCAATCAATACTTCCAATAACAGGGGCGAATCGCTAAACCGAATTCGCCTCTGTTCATTCTTACCGGATTGATTCGCCAGGTCACTGACGCTCCAGCGAATGAATCTCGTCGACATTTTTGGCCGATCGCATCCATGCATTGGAGTGCGCACCAGCCGAGTCGCTGTTGCCGCATGTTAATCGCTTTCCGCCGTCATTTAATCTAAGGGTCATGATCTATGTTTCGCCAATGTCTGAGTGCCGCGTTACTCTGTACGCTTCTGGTCGGTTGCGGAGGCTCGGACACGCCTCCCGTGGCGAAAGTGGAAGGCACTGTGACTTACAAGGCACAGCCCCTCGCCACCGGGACAATCGTCTTCTATCCTGTGAAAGGGCGTTCTGGTTCCGGAGAAATCAAGGATGGTAAGATTGGTCCCATTACGACGTTTGTGGCAGGCGACGGTGTTCCGCTGGGACCGAATAAGGTCACGATCCAAGCCTTCGACAAGCCGGTGGTCGATATGAACACCAAGCGGACGTCGGTCATTCCCACGAAGTATGGAGACGTTAATACCAGCGATCTGAAGGCCGACATCAAAGCCGGCACCAATAAGGTGACCTTCGAGCTCAAGGACTAAGCCCGCAACCACGCTCGCCAGAGCGTGGGACCGAGGGTGACGGAGTCCGGCACGCCCACGGTCTAGGCGACCGTGGCTACGACGCTGGCGGCACCAGATCGTACAGTCGCAACAGGTGGTCGTGATGAGCGACCACCAGATGGCGTCCGTCGGGATGGAGATCCATCCCCCACGCGCTTTGTGGCAGCTTAACTTGAGCACAGGTTTCGGACTCGCCGAGCTTCCACGCGAGGAACATGCCCTGGTCCACTCCACCGGTCGCCGCCAGCACGTAACCGGCCGGATGGAAGGCCGCCGCGGAGGCGAATGACCGATGTGGCTCTTTCGCAATCAGGACGGCATGTTGTTGGCCGGTCTGCCAATCGAGCAGCGTGACCGTCGCGGCGCCGATGCCATCGCCCAGTCCTGAAAAACCTCTCGTCCCGGCACAAGCCAGCAATCGCCCGTCGGGATGAAACGTCAGACTGCGCACGCCGCTCAGCCGGAGGTCGCCTTGCTCGCCGTACATGAACTTCACGTCCAGCTCACGCACCAGCCGGCCCGACCCCACCTCCCATTGCCGGATGCCACCTCGCAAATCGGCCGAGACGAGATGCGATCCACCGGGATGAAACGCCACTGCGTAGACGTGGCAATCGTGTCCGGTCAGTTCGTGCACGAGCTTGCCGTCGGCGGTCGACCAGCAACGGACCATGTTGTCGTTGCCGCCGGTCGCAACCAGGCTGCCATCAGGACTCACCGCCAGCGTGCGAATCCAGCTCTTGTGGGCAGGCTGACTCCACAGGGGCGTCTGCAGTGTTCCCGAGAATGCCCAACCGCACAACAGACCGGTATAGTCCGCAGTGAAGAGCTGCCCGCCATTAGGATGGAAGGCCAGCGAGGCGACCCAACCTTTATGAGCCACTGCGTGCTGTGGAGTGCCAAGTTTCCAATCGATCAATGGCGTGACGCTGACTTGGGGATTCATGCCGCCGGCAGCGACGAACTTACCCGACGGATCAACACGACAAGCCAGCAAGGCGCGGCCGAGATTCTCGCTGTGAACTTCGCGGATCTTGGTCGGATCGATCGCAGGGGCCGCAGTTTTGTCGGGTGTCGTTTGTTGCATCATGGACTACACGCTGCGAATCGTGATTACGGTTGATGGGAGGGCGAGGCTCCTGCCGAGCCTAAGACGACCGCAGGTCGGCGTCCGCCGGAGGCCCGATACGATGCCTCCGGCGGTCGCCGAGCTAGAGCTCGTCTTAGGCTCG
>JAQGHS010000973.1 GCA_028291605.1 Planctomycetaceae bacterium
ACCTTGAACCATTTTCAAATAACGCCGTTGAAGCCGCTGATCCAGCGGCGGTGTCGCAATCCTTTGCATTGCCGTGAGTTACAGTATTTCACGACTTGTGTAGATACCAATGCCCTTACGGGACGGGGCTCACCTAGTCGTTTGTTAGGTTGGCTTCGAGGTTGGTTTCAATGGATCGAAGAATCGTCCCTACACGCCGAACAAAGCTCGAATAGGCTGGCCGTCGGCAATCCGCCAGGGGCGTCCCGTCAGGTCGTGAATCTCGGAGGTCGGATCGATGCCGAAGCGCCAGTAGATGGTCGCGGCCAGGTCGGCGGGAGTGACGGGTTCGGTGGCGGGGAACGATCCCAGGCGATCGCTCGAACCTACGACGGCACCGCCGCGGACGCCGCCGCCGGCCATCAGGACTGTATAACAATCGGGCCAGTGGTCGCGGCCGCCGCTGGTGTTGATCTTGGGGGTGCGGCCGAATTCGCCCATCGCGACCACCAGTGTCGAATCCAGCAGGCCGCGGTCGTCGAGATCGTCAATCAGGGTGCTGAGGCTTTGGTCCGCGAGAGGCAGCAGGAATCGTTTATGTTGATTGAAGTTGTTGAAGTGAGCGTCCCAGTTCTGGCCTTGCTGGCGGAAGTCGTAGACGTTGACGAAGGGGACTCCGGCTTCGACCAGGCGACGGGCAACCAGCAGGTTTTGGCCTCGCATTTGTCGTGCGTAGCCCATCTCCGAACCGTTGCCGCCACCGCCCCCTTCGCCCACGGCGACGGGGCCCGGGCCGTAGCCGTAACGGTCTCGCATTTGAGGGGATTCCAATGACAGGTCCAGCGCGCGACTTAACGCCTCGGATCCTAATAACTGGAAGGCTCGATCACTAAATTCCTGCCAGCGGCGAACGATCGCCGTCCGGGCTTCAGAGACGCGTTTGTCCTGCAGGGCAGTCAATAGCTTACGGCGGTCACTGAGGACGGTCGGCGAATGACCGGCGGGCAGCGTGAGGGCTCCGGCTCGGTACAGTTTGGAATCGGGGTCGACGTTGATCTGGAGGGGGTCGAGCGTCGAGCCCAGGAATCCGCCTCCCTGACAGGGGGTATCTACTACGTTATGAAAGACATAGGGCAGGGCGGCATGCGGGACATCCAACTGCCAGTCGCGGCGGAAGTGATTGACGGTCGCACCGTAACAGGGGAAGAACTGCTTGATGGGGGCGAATTCCTCGCGGTCACCGGTCGGCGATTGGCGTCCCGTGAGGGCCTCGGTCGAGGCCGAGTCGTGGAGGCGGTTCTCGTGATGCATGCTGCGGATGAGGCCGACCTTGTGCATCACACGAGACATCTTCGGCAGATGTTCGCTGACAAATATGCCGGGCGCCGATGTGGAGATGGGTTGAAATTCACCGCGGACCTCGGCGGGAGCGTCGGGCTTCAGATCGTAGGTATCGAGATGACTGGGACCGCCGTAATAGAAGACAATGATGCAGGCCTTGAGGGGCGGCAGTCCCGAGTCGTCGGTGGGCCGGCCCTTCGCCCAGGCGTGACGCAATCCGGAGAGACTCAAACCCAGTCCGCCGGCACCGCATTGCAGCAGTTGGCGGCGCGACAGCGAGTCCGCAGGAAACCGATTCTGGCTGGTGAGCATCAGCTTTGCTCCTCGGTCGGATTGAAACGTATTACTACTATCTCGAAGAAGGATCACTGATTGTAGACGCAGAGGACGGTCTACGCCAGACGCATGTTGGACTTGCGCCCCGGTGATGGGCAGGTCGTTATAATGTGGAGTACGTTGAGGGCGTCGTTTTCAAGAGCCGGTCGATGGGAGGGCGAGGCTCCTGCCGAGCCGCAAGCGTCTATCGGCTGTCGCCAGACTATGCGGCTCGGCAGGAGCCTCGCCCTCCCATCGACCGCAAGACACTTCAACTTCGCGATCTAAGGAAAGCTATGAACATCAAGTCGCCCTATTTGCTGATTGTTACCGTGTTGACCGCGTTGATGCTGGGGAACTTAGTTTCATTCACATGGCCATCCTTGAGTGCGGAAGAGCGAGCCGCGGCGGTGACCAAATCCAAAGACATTCTCCGCGCCGTGGGCGCGACGATTGTGTTGGATTATGTCGATCTCGCCGACATCCACCGCAGCGGAGTCATCCTGCGGGTCCCCGGGTTGAACCAAACGACGGCCTTGCAGATCTCGGATCGCCAGACGCTGGAGGCGTTAGAGGCGATGTTTCCGAATTATCGCAATCATCCCAAGAGTGATACGGCTGGAGCGTGGGAGTCGAAATACACGATCTATTTAGAACTTTCAGACGGCAAAACCATCAATCTCTCTGTGTCCGCTCATGGGGACGGCGGGGCGGATTGGTCGCAGGGTGACGGCGATCATTCGGTGAAGGGCAATATCGATGATTTCGTCTCTCAACTCTTTAAGAGGTTATCCGAACGAAAGCGCTGATTAATGACTCTTGAGCAGCGCCAATCGCAGACAGAGCTTCTGGACAGTGTCGTTGACTTGCTGGACGTTGCGGGGTCTAATCGATCCCGTTCGACCATCGGTGACCGGGTGATTCCCATTCCGTGCAATTTGATACGCCATGCTCGTGGCCATCAGACGATGATTCCGAATCCCATCAGAAATGACATCAACATGCCGCCACTTCACGTATCGGGGATCAAGACCCGTTTGTTCGCTGTTGTGTTCTGCCTTCCGCTGCTGTGCGTCACCCCGATATGGGCTGACGACGCCCCTGCGGTCAAACCTGAGTCCAAAGAGGAGTTCACGACGCGGCTGTTCTTCTCTGACGCCGATGCGTCCAATCTGAAGCCGGTGGTGAATCTTCCCGAGTATCAGGCGCAGGGTTCGCCCAACTGGTCTCAGGATGGCAAGCTGATTGCGTTTGACGCCTGGATGCCGCAGAAGGGGGAGTCTTTTCAAAATTCCAACGTGATCGTCGTCAATGCGGACGGGACCGAACCTCGCGTTTTCGCAGACGCCGGGATGCCCAGCTTTTCTCCGGCCGGACGCCGCGTGGTGGTGTCGCGTCCGAAAGCTGGGGGCGTGTGGATTATTGATCTCGACAAAGCCGCGCCGGATAATTTCCAGTTACTCGATGAAAATGGATGGGGAGCTGATTGGTCACACGACGGCAAGATCGTTTATGCCACTCGTGGTGACACGGGGGCTAACCTGACAATCGTCGACGCGGTCGATGGGAAGCGTACCGTGTTTGGAGGCGAGCGAACTCCCTACAAGTTTATCGCCTGGAATATGGCCTGGTCTCGGGACGGCAAACGAATTGCCTATTTAGGAACCAACCGGGAAGGCAAAAAGGATGTCGGAATTGTTGAGGCACGCGGAGATCAATTTGGGCTGGTGACCCCGGATTCGGGGAATAACACGCTGGCCAGCTTTGCCTTCCACCCCGATGGGACCGTCTTGTTCGTAAAGCATTGCGACGAACGGGCACACTTCCAGATCTATTCCGTCGCGCCCGATGGAAAGGGAGAAGCCAAGATTCTGGCAGGCTGCGATCCCGAGCGGAGCTATGCGGATATCGCCTATTCGCCCGATGGCAAGCAGATTCTCATCTCCTGCTGGAAGCGAATACCGACTGCCAAACCTGTGGCGAAGTTGGAACCTGCAAAACAGGTCCCAGCCGACGAAGCGCCCGATGCCAAGGAAGAGTACAACACGAAACTCTTCGTTGCCAATCCTGATGCTGCCAACATGAAGGCGGCAAACAATCTGAAGCAGTTTCAGAAACAAGGCTCACCGAACTGGTCGCTGGATGGCAAGCTGATCGCCTTCGACGTCTGGATGCCGCAACAGGGTGAGACGTTCACCAATTCGAAGGTCGTGGTGATGAACGCCGACGGGACCGAACCGCGGGTGTTCGAGGATGCGGCGATGCCCAGTTTCTCACCTGGCGGACGACGAGTGGTCGTCTCGCGCCCGAAAGCTGGCGGCATCTGGGTGATCAACCTGAATGGTCAGGAACAGGAGGAATTCATCCCCATTGATCCACTCGGCTGGGGCGCTGATTGGTCACCCGACGGCAGGCTGGTCTATGCCACACATGGCGGCAGCGGAGCCAATCTGAAAGTGGTCGATCTGGTCGAAGGGGGACGCCGTGTTTTGTTGGAAGATGTCAAAACGCCATATCGCCAGATCTTCTGGAATATGGCCTGGTCGCGCGACAGCAAGTTCGTCGCTTTCAAGGCGACAAATCAGGACGGAAAGCTGGAAATCGGGATTGTCGACTCCCGCGGCGAGGGATTCGGCCTCAAGCGACGAGTTGAGGATGATCTTTATGCGAGCTTTGCCTGGAGCCCTGACAGTAGTCATATACTATTTACTAAGAAGTGCGCCGAACGAGATCGCATCCAGATTTACTCGATTACGCCGGACCTGAAGGAAGCTCCCAAGTTGCTGACGGGCCTGGATCCGGAACGGCACTACTCGGATGTCGCTTATGGGCCCGATGGAAAACAGATTCTGCTCACTTGCCACAAGCGAACTCCGATCACCAAGCCCGTGCCGGGGAAATAGGCAAATTCATTGACAGTCACGTTGTGAGAGGGACACGGTCCTGAGTGGAAACACTCGCGGAGCTGGAAGATGAAGGAGATTTCACCAAGCAGGTCTAGGCGGATTGGCTGGTGCGTTCTTACTATATGGCGAGTTGTCGGCAGCCCCTGATTTCCAGGAGTCCCTTCATGATCCGCGTGGTGTCACTTCTGTGCCTGAAGCTGATGGCAATGGCACTGGTTTTCGCTAGCGCTTCAGCCAGCGCGCAACCGGCAGCAGGGCCACGGGGGCCGGCCGTCGATTTGAAAACCAGCCGAGTCTATGTGCTGGTCGACAAGACGGGAATCGGGCATCCGCACGGCGTGGTGGGATCGCTGAAGAGTGGGACCGTGACGCTGGGGGCCAAGGCGAAGGCCGGTCAGATCGTCTTCGATATGAAATCGTTCGTGGCTGATACTGACGACGCGCGGAAGTACGTGGGACTCGCCAAGAAGATCGACGCCGAGACCCAAAAGAAGGTGACCGAGACCATGCTCGGGGAGCACGTGCTGGATGTTGAACATCATCCGACGGCCACATTTGACATCGATTCAGCGATTGCGACTGGCAAGAAATCGGCCGCCGGACATCCGTTGTTCCAACTCGACGGGCGATTTACATTGCATGGCACAACTCAACCGTTGAAGGTCATCGCGGAAGCCATCTCGGGAGCGAAACCAACTCGCCTGCGCACTCAATTTAAAGTAGAGCAATCCAACTTCGGGATGAAGCCCTATACGACTGGATTCGGAACCGTGGGGGTCGCTGATGAATTAACGATCTGGGGAGACGTTGAGCTGCTTCCGTGATATCTCGTCGCCGCGGCCCAATCGCCGGTAGCATTCGATAACCCGTGACAGACCCATTGTCCTGATCGGCAAAGGAACGATTCGAGTGATTTCACACGCGTCCGCTACCAAGAGTAATATTCGCTTCCACTACGATCTATCGACGGTGTTTTATCGTCTGCTGTGGGGGCAGCACATTCATCATGGACTGTGGGAGGGAAACGAATCGTCGACGGTCGCGCAACAGCGGCTGACAGAAACTCTCGCGGGGTTGGCGGGAGTGCAATCGGGCCATGTCATCCTGGATGTGGGCTGCGGCATGGGTGGATCGACAATGCATCTGGCTCGTCAAGGTTGCGATGTGACCGGAGTCACGCTCAGTCCGATTCAGCGGCGCTGGGCGGCTGCCGAGAGTTGGTGCCGGGGTCTGTCGCGAAAAACTCGTTGGATGTGTACCGACGCCGAAACGCTGGATTTCCCCGAGGCGAACTTTGACATCGTGTGGAGCATTGAGTGTACCGAACACCTGTTCGATAAGCCGGCCTTCTTTCGTCGTGCCGCGAAGTGGCTCAAGCCGGGCGGACGAATGGCCATCTGTGCGTGGCTCGCTGGCGACCGCACTGATGCGGCGGCTGTCCAGAAAGTCGAGGATGTGTGCGAGGGATTTATTTGCCCGTCCCTGGGGACGTCGGCGGACTATTGCCAGTGGTTCACTGACGCCGGGCTGGTTGTCGAGCAGGATCTGGACTGGACTGCCCGAGTCATGCAAACGTGGGCGATCTGTGATCGTCGCGTGCGGCGGAGTGGAGTGCGCCATCTGGCGAAGTTGATTAGTCGCGATACAGTCCTGTTCCTCGATCGGTTTCAGACGATATTGGAAGCGTATCAAGATGGGTCGATGAAGTATGGCTGCTTCATCGCACGTCGGCCGGCATGATGGACAAACTAAATAGCCTTGCGTGAAGTTGGGACAAGGCTCGTGCCACTGTTTCATGACCGTACTCGGTCATTAAGCAGTGCTCCCTAGCGACCATCTGCCAATCCGCGAATCACAGGTGAAGGCAGCACTGCTTAGCGACTGAGTACAGTCGCGAAACAGTGGCACGAAACAGGGTTTGTCCCAGGATCATGCAAGGTTGTTTAGAAATGGAACACCAACCTACAACAGCACCACGCGAGCCACTGGTCTTCCGAGCGGGGGGAATCCTGTTCGGTGTGATCACGCATCTGTGGTTTCTGGCAACTGTCTGGTACCTGTTCCCATTCTTGAGCAGCACGCCGGGCACTTCCTCAGAGCATGCGTTGTGGATCGATGCGTGCCTCACGCTGCAGTTTGCGATTTCGCACAGCCTGTATCTCAGCCCGCCGGCTCGCGTCTGGCTGGGGCGCTGGCTCAACCGCAGTTTTTATGGATGTTCCTTCTGCCTGTTGACGTGTGCCAGTTTGAGCCTGGTCATGTGGCAATGGCGAACCGTTCCGGTCGTGATCTGGCAGATGAGTGGAATCTGGGCGGTAATGATGTGGGCTGGATATGTCGGCTGCTGGATCGGCTTGTTCTACAGCCTGGCGCTCAGCGGCATGGGCTATCAGACGGGCCTCACCGATTTGCTGCATTGGTACAAGCGACGCCCGTTGCCGCGCCGCACGTTTACGCCCCGGGGTGCGTATTTTGTCCTGCGTCATCCAGTCTACTTGAGCGTGCTGGGGCTGCTGTGGTTCACCCCGACAATGACACTCGATCATGCCCTGATGACCGGCATCTGGTCGGCCTATATCTTTATCGGCAGTTGGCTCAAAGATCGGCGTCTCGCCTATTACCTGGGGGACAGTTATCACGACTATGCAGCACAAGTGCCGGGCTATCCCGGGATGTTGTTTGGACCGTTGGCGCGTTGGCGGCGGTTGGAGGGCACTAAAATGTCCACTGGGGATGGGGATCCGCAACCGGCCTCGGTATAATAAGTGGGCACAAGCGGGAGGGCGAAGGACCCGGAAGGTGCCCCGTCGAGCCTGAGGACGTCATCGTCAAGACGCCCGAAATGCACTGAATGTAGGTGAGCCCCGTGCCGTGAGGCCGGGGGTAGAGTAGTGACTTCGGCTCAAATCGAGTATTGAGTAAAGTCGATTGATAGCCAGAGTCGCAACCCTACCCCCGCCCTTACGGGACGGGGCTCACCAGGAAGCTTCTTGATCAGACAAACAGGGCGGCCTCAACCGCGAGACCGGGGCCGAAGCCCAGTGAAACACAAGGTCTCGGTGCACCATTTCGTTGCAGTTCTTTGACAATAAACAAGACAGTCGGGGATGACAGGTTCCCACATTGTGCGAGCATCTCGCGGGACGGGGCCAGAGCAGCTGGTCCTAGCCCCAGAGCCTCGTCGACGGCACTGAGGATGCGCGGTCCGCCGGGATGGACGGCCCAGGACTTGATGTCCGCCAGGGTGAGGTTGTGCGTTGTCAACCACGCTTCCATCCAGGGACGCAATGAGGATTGAATCGTATGGGGTACCTGAGCCGACAAGGACATCTCAAAGCCATGATCGCCGATGCGCCAGCTCATCAAGTCGGCGGTGTCGGGCAAGACCAGCGACCCATTGGCGGCCAGCCGCCACTGGGTACCAGCTTGGCCTTCCCGCGAGAATCCCACCGCCGCCGCCGCTCCATCCGCAAACAGCGCGTTGGCCACGAGACGATCCGGATGCCAGCCATAATTGTGATGAAGCGAACAGAGTTCGACCGCGCACAGCAAGACCACCGCCTCGGGATCGGCGGCGGCAAAGGCGTGGGCCACTCGCAGGCCGTTGAGTGCTCCGTGGCACCCCATGAAGCCGACGTGAGTCCGAGCAATCCCGCGCGACAGACCAAGCTGATCAATCAGCGCCAGGTCAACACCCGGTGCACTGAAGCCGCTACAGCTGACCGTTACTAAATGAGTCGCTCGGCGGGCGGGAATGTCGGCCTGCTGCAACGCGAGCGAAGCGGCCTCTACAGCCAGGTCGGGTGCCGCTTGCTCGTACCGTTGCATCCGCTGGGCAGTGGTCGGCCCACCATCTGTCGGTGAAGTTTGTCGTTGATAGAAGGATTGTGTTGCAGATCTTCCGTCCGTCGCGGGTTCGAACAGAACGCTACGCCGGGTGTTCACCCCAGAGCTGCGATACAACTGCTTCAGCTTGCGCTGTTCCAGCACCGTGAAGTCCGACACCAGGGCGGCTGCCGCTCCGGCGTCCTCTTGCGACATCGAGAGCTCGGGGAGCGCCGTCCCAATGCCGGCGATGACAAACGATGATTTCAAGATGCGGGGGCTCCTGCCAAAGGGGTATTCAAGCGATTGGCGATGAATTGTGGAATGTATGGACACATTAGTGCCATTTGAAATGCCAACTCGGCCACCCATGGCCGATGCAAGGCGAGTGACAGTCCCCGGCACATCCACTGCCGACCAGCCACGTTTCGTCGATAGCACGTATTCCACGCCGCGGACATCGCCGATTCATTGGCGAGTTCTGCGTTGAGCAAGATGTCTGCGAGCTGCACGGCTGACGTCATTGCCTGGCCAACTCCTTCGCCCGTGAAGGGCTCGACATAACCCGCGGCGTCGCCGATCACCATGACTCGGTGGCCGGCTACGGAACGACTGCGGCGGGTTAGCGGGCCGGTACCTACCCAGCTCAGCTCAGCCAGCCCACCGGGAACAGCGACGCCCGCCGATTCAAAGAGTTCCGAGATGAGTACCGCGGCGGTACCACAGCGTCTCAATGCGTCAGGGGCCACGGCTGCGGCCAGATTGATGGTGTTGTTCTGGAATTGAACCGTGCCGACATACCCGTGGCGACCGATCAGCATGCGGACTTGTCCGGGTGGGCAGGAATCCTGATCGGCAGAATACACTGCGTGCAGACCAATCCAGGAATTGGCCGCCGTGCATACCGGCAGCTCCGACGTTTGCTGCAGGCTCTTGCGGACCAGTCCATCGGCGATCACGACCACCCGCCCGCGGACCCGGGCCAATGGAGCTCCGGCGGCTTCCAGTTGGACTTCGCGAAACTCAGTAGCTTGGCCGCTCGTCGGCGACCAATCGTTGGCAGCCCTCGGGACTAATCTGCCCGTCGTTCCCAACAGCAAGTCGGCACCGGAGTGTATCGCCTCGCACACGACCGCTGTATCGAGATCCGCCCTGGAGACGGCAATTCCACCTTGAGAGGCGATGCGAACCGAGCGACCACGCAGGCGGAGGTCATATTCGCGAATTGGGAAGGCGGGCAAGTCGGCAATCACCTTCCGCAAACCGACGTTGGTCAGTGCCGACAGAGCCTGCTCATTGATGCAGCCGCCGCAGACTTTTTCGCGGGGGAACGTTTTGGCGTCCAGCAGCAACACGCGGCGACCTCCGTCCGCCAATTGGCGGGCCGTCAATGCCCCGGCCGGACCAGCACCGATCACGACCGCATCCCACAGGCATGCAGCCGCACCGGCAGCAGTGATGGTTGATTCCAATGAGTTCATCGCCGATCACAACGCAGCAGATAGCGCTGCGGCCAATGTTGCGACAAATGAGGATCCTTGTAACCGGCTCGAGCAGCGAGCAACAAGACTTCCTGCTCGGTAAAGGCCCCCGCCACCGAACGTGGACCGTCCACGCGGACGATCGGCGACCAGGTCAGCAGCCGGCACGCCAGATGAGCCAAAACGTATCCCAGGCGTGTGCGTCGTAAGTCGTTCACTAAAGCCGTGCGCCGCGCGGC
>JAQGHS010000975.1 GCA_028291605.1 Planctomycetaceae bacterium
ACCTTGAACCATTTTCAAATAACGCCGTTGAAGCCGCTGATCCAGCGGCGGTGTCGCAATCCTTTGCATTGCCGTGAGTTACAGTATTTCACGACTTGTGTAGATACCAATGCCCTTACGGGACGGGACTGACCGATCCGGTTTGTCATGCAGTCAATTATGGTAAGTTCATAAAAATGGCAGCGTCCTATGCAATTCGCCAGTTGGCACTCGCCTGTGTCGTGATTCTCGCAATCACATCGAGTGCCTCCGCCCAACTAACGCTCCCTCCATCGCTGCCCGATGCTCGCCTGGCGGTGGTATTCCCGGCGGGTGGTCAGCAGGGCACCTCGTTCGACGTCACCGTCTCGGGAGACGATCTGGATGAAGCCACGCAGTTGCATTTTGACGATCCCGGAATTACCAGCACGGTGAAACTCGGCCCGCCGGGGCTTGGCCAAACTGGTCCGCAGCCGGTACGTGGCGTATTCACGGTGACGATCCAGCCTGGTGTCAAACCCGGTCATTATGAGACCCGTGTCATTGGGCGTTACGGGATTTCCAATCCGCGGACTTTCGTGGTCGGTACACTGCCTGAAATCACGGATTCCCTGCTCAATGGCTCCCTCAAGCTGGCGAGCCCGGTCATTGTGGGGTCCACCATCAACGGCCGCTGCGACGGTGCGACTCTCGACTACTTCAAATTCACAGGCAAACTGGGGCAGCGCCTCATTATCGATTGCGAGGCCTTTCGGATTGACTCGCGGTTGGATGGGACACTCGTCCTGTACGATGCTGCGGGGCGTGAGCTGGAACGGAGTCGAAATAAGAACCGACGCGACCCGATGTTGGATTTCACCGTCCCTGCGGATGGTGAATACGTCGTCTGCCTGTACGATCACGTTTACGGCTATTACACGAGTCCCGGCGAGTGTTTTTACAGGCTGACAATTTCGACCGCTCCCTATGTGGACTTCGTGTTCCCGCCCGCAGGGGTGCCGGGATCGCAAAGTGCTTTCACGCTCTTCGGTCGAAATCTGCCGGGGGGGCAACCGGCTCCTGGAATGCTCGTGAATGGCAAGCAGTTGGAGATGTTGTCGGTCAATATCGCCTTGCCGGCTGAAAAGGCTCAGGAACTTGATCGCAGTCTGCTGGTGGAATCATCGGAATCGTTTGTCGACGGCCTCACTTATCGGGTCGATTCACCCCAGGGGGCGTCGAACCCAGTCATGATCAGCATGGCGGGAGCCCCGGTGGTGGCCGAGCAGGAGCCCAATAATGATCCGGCGAAGGCAACGAAGCTGACCCTGCCGTGTGAGTACGTCGGTCAGTTCTATCCGCGCGGAGATCGCGATTGGGTCACGTTTGAGGCGAAGCAGGGAGATGTCCTGTGGATGGAAGTGTTCTCCCAGCGGCTGGGGCTGCCCACCGACCCCTCGCTCGTCGTGCAGCAGGTCACTCGGGATGCGGCCGGTGCCGAGCAGATCGTTGACATGGCTGGCGTCGACGACGAGATTGGAAATGGGGCCAACGTCCATTGGTCCTTCCTGGGCGGCATTCTTTATAGCACCACGACCCATGATCCCGCCTATCGCTTCGTCGCTCCGGCTACTGGTACCTATCGAGCAATGGTGCGTGATCTGGCACGCTCGGCGCCGGACAGCTTGCGTTCGGTCTATCGGCTGTCGATCAGGGCTCCGCAGCCCGATTTTCGTCTGGTTGCGGTGCCTCGCCCACCGACGAATGCGCCGCTGGAAGGGAGCCAACGCACGATCTGGTCCACACTGTTGCGTCGCGGTGGATCCGAGTTGATCGAAGTATTGGCGTACCGTCGCGACGGTTTCAATGCAGAGATTCGCATCTCGGCGGACAACCTGCCTGCGGGTGTCACGGCTGCTCCGGTGGTCATCGCTCCCGGTCAGAATTCCTGCACACTGGTGTTGCAGGCCGCGGAGGACGCCCCTGCGGCCGACTCCTTTATTTCGCTCACCGGCAAGGCCAACGTCAATCAGACCGAACTGGTCCGAGTTGCTCGTCACGGGACAATGATCTGGGCCGATCAATTGACCGGTGTGACGTACTCTCGTTCGCGGTTGATGCATCAACTGCCGGTTTCTGTTCGCGACCACGAGCCGGCCCCTTATAGTCTCTCGGTTGCTCCGGATCTGATACTGGAAACATCGCGGCTGGGTACCGTGAAGTTCCCCGTCAATGTCGTGCGGCGCGGTGATTTCAAAGGTAGCCTGGTATTGGTCACGCATGGCCTGCCGCTGGTCCCTGGTAATCCGACACATGCGCAACCCAAATATCATTTGCCTACGGAGCTCAAGGCCGATCAGAACACGACTGAATTCACGGTTACCGTGCCGAATTACGTGCCGGCGGGCACCTATTCGTTCTTTATCAGCGGTACGAGTAACGTCTCGTACGCACGGAATCCCGCAGCGTTGAAAGCCGCACAGGACCGGTTGGCCGCGATTCAAAAGAGCGTCGTAGACGACGAAGCTGCCGCCAAGGCCGCGGGGACTGGAACGACTGCAACTGAAGCGCAAGCGAAGGCCAAGGCAAGTGCCGCCTTCCTGCAAACTTTCATGCTGGAAGTGACCAAGTTGCAGGAATTGTCTAAGCCCACCGACACTCAAATCAGTTCGCCGTCGAACCGGATGACCTTAAAGATTACTGAGGCACCGGTCACGTTCCAACTTGATACGGCCAAGTTGAAGTTCAAGCCGGGGACGAAGGTGGAATTGCCGGTCTCGATCAAGCGGTTGTATGGATTCACCGATCCGGTGCAGATCAATGTGTTCCCGCCCCAAGGCTTCGCGGGTATCAACATTCCGGTCCTGATCTTTCCCAAAGGGCAGGATCAGGGAATACTGTCGTTTGATACTTATCCGAATGCACCGACGGGGACCCATACTTTTAGGATTCAGGCTCAAGTTTTACATACCGGGCAGTATTTGAACCTGGGGCAGGACATTTCGGTGACGATCGAAAAAGCGGATGTGAAGTAGATTGCGGTGTAGGAGAACTCGCCAACAGTTCTGGCGAGATTGGTAAAGGCAACCTGGCTGTTTGGGGTCGGGCGTTCAAATTTCAAAATTGGCCAGCCAATTG
>JAQGHS010000989.1 GCA_028291605.1 Planctomycetaceae bacterium
CCACCCGCTAACAGAGTACGGCGATCACAGAGCACAACTCGATCGCGAGACTGCCTGAGTCAAGGCTCGATGTATGCGAAGTGGGTATCGACAACCACGAACTTGCCGATCCTTGAAGACTTCGGAAGATCTCACGCCAAGGCGCAAAGAAGAAAACGAAGCAGAGGATATCTTGCTCGTTTGGGCCTCAGAACTTTGCCCTGGCGTGAGATGATTCTTCGCTTGCCGGCCGACAGGCCAGTTTCGTTTGCAGCCATAGAAAATCGCCAATGGGTTCTGGATCAGAGCGCCGCTTGAAAAAGAGGAGCCGCACGCCGCGCAACAGAAATTACGAGGACCGCATTCGTTGGCGATAGCAACTTTGCATACGCCCTAGCCGGGGTCAGCGCGGTTGAATTCGAAATCGAGTCGCATTCCGACTCTAGCGGTGCGATTCCGCACGGGGTGGCTTACGAAGATACGGCTTAAAGTCCGCCCGGGGCAAATCGTAGGACTAAAATCCAATCGACTGACGGCAGCTTGGAAGCGGTGACACGACAAGTTCTGTCAGGCGCCGCTTAGTCTTTCGTCAGATCGAATTCGAATTTATTGTCGGCAGCGACGTCCGAGACGGTCGCTTCCAGCTTCGTTTGCTTGTTGTATCGGGCAGGAATATAGGATTCCACCAGTGGAACCTGCCCCCCTTTGAAGTCGGATGTCGTCTTTCCGGGGACCTCTCGAGTCGCCTCGATGCTGACCTTTTTGTCGCCCTCTTTGGACAGGAAAGAGAATTTCCCTCCCTTGATTATTCCGGCGTCGGGACCCACTCCGGCTTCGGTGGGGGTGAAGATGATTTGACCCTCTTCGACGGGCTTCCCGTCGAACGTGACTTCTCCGGAGACCTGGTATTTTGGCGGGCCATCGCTGCCGCATCCCGCAAGCAGACACGCCACGATTGCCAAGCTGTACACAAGGCTAAATGGCCGCAAGTTCGAAATCATCAGGAACCCGTTACTAACTGAGGAGAAAAACAAAAATAAACTGCGCAGAATTCGTCCCCCGTGAGGCAACAACTGCTTAAAAACTGGCACAGCGTCGTCTACGCCCAATTCAGCGTCTATGCCAGATAGTGACGATTGATGTCTGGACATTCAAGGCATGTTGATACGGCAAACGCCCTCGGTGCAGTTACCATTCCAAATCTTTCTGAGGCTCAAGTAGATAAATCGAGATATTCTGATGCGATGGTGTGTTTCGTGGAGCAATTCGTCCCGTGGTTATCCGCAGGAGTGCCATGACGTTACGGACGATACCAACGAGTGGACATGACCCCTTGTTGGGCTTACTAGCATTCTCTTGATGGATTTTACGGCGACTTCTCACTTTGATATATCGCGAGAAATATCGAGGTTTTCTCTTGCAAATTTGTAATTGTGAAAATATTATATAGGAATAGCCTCGTACTGAGATATACTCATTCCAAATCTCTCTAGAGTGCGGCCTTTTAGCCGCGTTATGTTGTTGTAGTCGCTCTTCTGCCTGAGGAAATCGTCGAATGTCAAAAATGCGCCGTCGTGGGTTCACATTGATTGAGCTGCTGGTGGTTATCGCCATCATTGCAGTTTTGATCGCTCTGTTGTTGCCAGCAGTCCAGCAGGCGCGTGAAGCGGCCCGGCGGTCGCAGTGCAAGAACAACATGAAGCAACTTGGCCTGGCGCTGCACAACTATCACGACATTGTTAATACGTTCCCGATGGGTGCCCAGGAAGGCTATACCTGTACGGGTATTCGGATGTCCTGGGTGCCTCCGCTGTTCCCGCAAATGGATCAAGCGAACCTGTATGCCTTGATGCAAACCTATTTGGCCCCAGGCGGCGTTGCTTTGTATAACTGGTCGAATAACGCCATCAAGATTCCGGTCTTGATGTGTCCCTCGGATCCGAATGCCGGGACCATCGGAGCGGGTGAAGGAGTTCGTGCGAATTACTTGAGCGTCACGGGTGGTTCGGACTGTAACACGATCCCCACAACTGGCGTCTTCGGCCCTTCGACTTCCCCGGTTCGTCGCATGCGAGATGTGACCGACGGATTGTCGAATACGATTCTGGTCGGCGAAATGATTGTGCCGGCGTATGCCAGCGACAAGCGCGGCGGAATCTTCAACTCCTGCCAGGCCAATTCGTTCATCTCTACGTTCTATCCGCCGAATTCACCTGTGGCGGATATCGTCCAGAGCACACTTTGCAGTTCTGATCTCTTCACGCCATGCGTGGGTGCCGGTTCTGGCTTCAATGCTTCGTCTCGCAGCATGCACGTGGGCGGTGCACACCAACTGCTGGGCGATGGTTCGATTCGATTCGTTTCCAGCAACATCGATACGACCATGTTCAGAGCCTTGGGAACACGGTCAGGTGGCGAAGTCATTGGCGATTTCTAAACCAGTCGTGCCAACCAGGCAGCGGCGACGATTGGGCCGTATTGGTTTGACTGGCTCATTCGTAGAACGGCCGCATTAAGTCTAAGAACATCATCCCGCGAGGCTTGTCCTCGCGGGATTTTTTTGCGCGCCTCTCAGTCCGAGAGATCAGCCCGACAGTTTCGATTCGCCCAAGATGTCCACATTGATTTCAGACAGCGTTTCGGAAGACCACATTCAATCGTCATAACCCATTTTCAGGCATGGAAATGTGACCTTTGACAGCCGGCTGCTAGCGCGACTTACAACCGTCGGAGTCCGCGGTTCTTCTTGCCGATTATCAATGCGAATATATTATACAGGAAAGGGCTCGCACTCTGCCGCGTTCAGTCCGATCTGTTCGGGGCGTGTGGCTTCATTAGGGATGTTTATGTTTTCGTGGTGGCTTTTGTGTTTGAGGAAATTTATCGATGTTGAAGATGCGCCGTAGAGGGTTCACGTTGATTGAGTTGCTGGTGGTGATTGCCATCATTGCAGTGCTGATTGCCTTGTTGTTGCCTGCAGTTCAGCAAGCACGCGAAGCGGCCCGCCGGTCGCAATGCAAGAACAACCTGAAGCAGCTGGGCTTGGCGCTGCACAATTATCACGACACCAACAATACATTTCCGCTCGGGGGGCAAGTTGGATTGGGTTGCGGCGGCAGCCGCATGTCTTTTCTGCCTCCACTCTTCCCGGGAATCGATCAGTCAAACCTGTACAATACGATGACCGCCTGGATGCAGGCGAACCCCGGTTCAGCACTCTATCTGTGGGGGCCTTCCGGCACCGGTTCGAATAATCAAACTAAGATTCCTGTCTTGATGTGTCCTTCGGATCCCAATGCGGGAACGATGTCATTCACCGAGTCAGTTCGTGCCAATTATATGGCAGTGATGGGCGGGACCGACTGCTTTACGCTCCCGTCTAATGGCGTCTTCGGCCCGTCCACGTCACCAATTCGCCGGATGTCCGACGTGACTGACGGATTGTCGAATACGATTCTGGTGGGTGAGGTCGTCTCGCCGACGGGTACCAGCGACAAACGCGGCGGAGTATTCAACTCTTGCCAGTCGAATTCGTTCATCTCGACGTTTTATCCGCCGAATTCTCCGGTTGCTGACAGTGTGCAACCCAGTGGCAATTGCGTTAGTACCGCAATCGCGCCCTGTGTCGACGCCGCATCGAACAACTTCAATCATTCGTCCCGCAGCTTGCACGTGGGCGGTGCCCATCAGTTGCTGGGCGACGGATCAGTACGGTTCGTTTCCAATAACATCAGCACGGTGACCTTTAACGCGTTGGGAACCCGGGCCGGCAGCGAAGTCATCGGCGACTTCTAAACCAGTCGTGCCAACCAGGCAGCGGCGACGATTGGGCCGTATTGGTTTGGTTTGTTCGTTCGTATAACGGACGCATTAAGTCTAAGAACATCATCCCGCGAGGCTCGCCCTCGCGGGATTTTTTTGCGCTACGAACTGTGAACCGAGCCAGAGTCGATTTCGACCGTGCCATGGATTTAGTCGGTGTGCATGAAGTGGAATCCAGGATCGACTCTCACTGCGACTAAACCAATGCAATTTAGAAGTCGTGTTGCCCTTAGCGGTGTGCATCTTGAAAGTCTTCGCCAACAAAAAAAGTGAGGTGGCAGACTCACGATCGGCGTGAGCCTGCCACCTCAATGCGAAGGAAGTCGGGAAGCGGTTAGAACTCACCGATGGCTTGGCCATCGGAAGCGTTGCCGAGATTGATCTGCAGCGGCAGCGAGATGTTCTGGCTGATTGACCGCACGGCTCCGTCGGCCATCAGGAAATTGGCGATGCCCACATGCCAGCTTCCGAAGCCGTAATTGCTCTGCTTGTCTCCCGATGTCTGGTTGGGATTGGTGACGATGGGGAAGGCGATGTTGGCCCCGACGCCCATCTCCTGGTAGCCCCAGGCGGAATGAAAGATCGGGCCGTCATAGCCGACCGTACCGGGTCCGCAGCATTTTCCCAGCTCGGCATTGCGATGAAAGGCTTCGCCGACGATGACCGTATTGCTGGTCCCGTCAGTGATCTTGGCAAACGTATCGCGCGGGGTAAATGACGTGGCCGTCGTCGAACCACTGACCAGGCCGTTGACCTTGGCGAGCCGTATCGCCGATTTGAACGGATCGACGTTGCCGGCAGTGTTCGGATCATACTGCTGGTACCATGCAGTGTATGTGGCATTGGAACCGTCATTGTAGACGACCACGGAATAATCACCGGTCGGGCCGCTGGTCGCCGCACCGTAACTCCCCGAACTGGTGGCGTTATTCGCGAACGGAACGATTTGCGAACCGCTGCGCACTGACGGGCATTGAAATACGGGGATCGCGGCAATGGCAGATTGCTGGGCTGCCGTCAGACTGCTCCAGACAGCTCCCATATCGGCAAACGGATTGCTGCCGATCAGATTCCAGCTCACAGCCTGATCCATTGACGGCAGCAGATGGACAAAGAAGGATGGCGTTCTGACCGAGCCACCATTCAGATTGCCCCCTTGAGAATACGGCGGCAGTCCCGAACGCTGGTCGTGAAAGTTGTGGACTGCCAGGCCGAGTTGCTTGAGGTTGTTCTTGCATTGGGTGCGTCGCGCGGCTTCGCGAGCCTGTTGCACCGCAGGCAGCAACAATGCAATTAACACGGCGATAATGGCGATTACCACTAGTAATTCGATCAGGGTGAAGCCGCTTCGCTGAGCATCCCTTCTGCCACGGACATTTTTGACACGGACATGCATGACTCGGTTTCCTTAGTAGAGCGCTGACAAGGTAAATATGGAGTACAACAATCGCACTGAGTTTTGTAGGAAGATGTTACTTGGCGTGCAGATCAATCATGACCGCGGTCGTCGGGCCGTCGACCGATTGGGTCAGGTCGGTGGTCGCCAAGTCGGTATATTTCTTGGGAATCGAATATTTCGGGGGGGCCGTGCTGCCATATTCCTGCTGCGTCGTGCCGAGAAAAAAGACCTTGAAATCTCCATCCGGAAGTTTCACCGCGAAATCTCCTTTGGAGTCCAGCGGACAGCGATCGGTATACTTGTCGGAAGTGAATACAATTTCACCGACAGCCAGCGGATTCCCCTCGGCAGTCACCGTTCCCGAGACAGGATAGGTCGTCAAACCGCCTGAGCAACCAGATAACGACGAGACAACACAAAGCATCAGGAACGTGCGAACTACCGACATACAGACTCCACCAAATGAACGAGACGTAGCGACCCCCAAAGTGAGGTCACGATGAGTTGTGCGGATCCACTAAGACGTTTTGTCACACTGAGCCTGAATGAGAGATTCAAGCCAGTACTGGTACAATGGTCACAACGGTTCGCATGTCATTGCTAACGCAGATCGGTGGAATTGTCCAGACGGGTCCGCATTTTTCGCCTGCCGGATCAGGATCTCTTGCGGAATTGTCACGCAATTTCGACAAGACGCGTCGTCAATAATCAGGAAAAGAGTCCGTCGATAACCTGGCCGTCGGCAATGGGGGTGGGGCGCGGGAGACGTGGGAAATACGTCCGATGGTGATCGATGCCCAGGCCGTGATAGATGGAGGCGGCCACATCCTCCGGGGTCCAGGGCCGCGTGGCGGGAACACTGCCGTTGCGGTCGGTGGCTCCGATGACGACCCCGCGGTTGACTCGGCCCCCAGCCATCAGCAGGCAGCCGGCGTTCGGGTAGTGGTCGCGTCCGCCGTCTTTGTTGATACGTGGTGTCCGGCCGAATTCGCCCATCACCACGACCAGTGTGTTGTCTAACTGGCCGCGTTCGTCGAGGTCGTCCAGCAACGTCGACAGTGACATGTCCAACTGCGGCAGGTTGCCGGGACTGTCATACGAAGCCCACGGGTAGCCGGGAATCTCACGGGAGGGGGGAGACCCCGACATCATGGCGTCGAAGATCAGTTGGTGATTGTCCCAAGTCCCTTCGGTAGTCCCCTTGCCAAACAAACCCCCTTGCACCGCGTGATTGATCGTAACGAATCGGGCTCCCGCTTCGATCATGCGCCGCGCCAGCAGGACCCGCTGACCGTAGATGTTCAAACCGTATCGCTCGCGGAGCGCCAGCGGTTCCTCATCCAAATTGAGGGCGCGCTGCATGGCACCGCTCGTCAGCAGCGCGATGGCCTCATCGGTGAATTTGTCGTGAGCCTGGAATTGTCCCCCCTGCAGTTCGGTCAACTGGCCCAGGTTTTCCAACTGGGTGAGCATCGACCGGCGATTTTCGAATCGCACTGGCGACAGATTCAGCTTGTTGAATTCCAACTCGGGAGCACGGGGATCGCCCTTGATGTTGAAGGCATTGTGCGCCGAACCCAGATAGCCGGGGGGATTCGTATAGCGCACCGCAACCGGCAGTCCCAGGTGGGCTGGCATTCCCTGTGCATGGCTGCCATACAGTGCGGAAATCAGGCAACCAAAGTTAGGGAAATATTGACCAGTCCGCGGAGGCAGGAATCCGCTGGCCACATGTTGCGAACCACTGTCATGCCCGCCGTTTTTGCCCTGCCAGGACCGGATGATGGCCACCTTGTCCATGCGCTGAGCCAGCAATGGCAGCTTCTCACAGATCGAGATTCCCGGCACGTTCGTCTGGATCGGACTCCACAGACCGCGGATTTCCACGGGAGCGTGAGGCTTCGGGTCAAACGTCTCATACTGGCTGGGGCCACCCGCCAGAAAGATGAAGATGCACGAGACCTGGGGACCGGAGACCCCGGTGGTTTGTGCCGCGCGCAAAGCCTCGGGCAGATTCAGGCCCAGTAAACCGGCCCCGATCTGCATGGCTGCTCGACGGTTCATGCGAAATGGATCCATGGCGCGTAATCCAGATTTCGACATCGCTGGTTCCACTTTCCATAGAACCCGCAGGGACTCGAACTGTTCTTGAATCAATGTTTGTTTATACAACCGCGATTGGCTGGGAGTCAATGGAAATCCGTTTTGGGGACGGTTCCGATGTCACGAACAACGGTCAGTGGATTCGTCATTTCCAACGGGCTTGAGTTACGAAATCGTTAGCCAAGCGTTAGAATGACTATGTGACTTGAGGCGACCTTTTTCCCCGCATATAGATGCCATGTCAAATCCGGCGCAGTCGACATCCCGTGATTGGGCGACATGGTTAATTGGTGCGCGGTGCTGGTTATTTGCCTTGGCAATGCTCGCCACGGGGTTCTGCTGGGGGCCCTCCGGGCGGCTGCCATCGGACCAGTCGGTTGAAGCGTTGTTCGCGAAGAATGATCCACGAGTCCTCGCTTTTCTAAAGAGCCAGGCGGTGTTTGGCGGGGATGAACTCGCCTTCTTTTGTTACACCGACCCGAAGCTCAATACGAAGGATGGTATGTCCCGGTTGCGGGACTTGTCGCAAGAGCTTGGTGAAGTCCCGGGAATTCGGTCTGAGAGCGTTCAGGATCTGGCGAGTTCTCTCGATCAGGCCCGGCTGCCGTTCGTCAATATTCCTGCCGACAGATTTCGCGAACTGACTCACCGCGTGCTGATCGGTGACGATGGGATCACGACGGCGATTGTCCTGCGATTTACGCCGTTGCGTGCGGATGACGTCGCGACGGGCGAAAAGCGTGCGGAGGTGGTTCTGGCCACCGTTCCGCGTCTGCAAACGGTCCGCCAAGTCCGCGAGGTCGGGGCGAAATTCTTTCGAAATTCCGGGTTACAGACTCACCTGGTGGGAGAGCCGGTCCAGGAACTGGATGCGTTGCAGTATACCGAGCTGGATGACGAGTGGCTGTGGATCTATTCCGCCGTCTTGCTGCAGTTGATCCTGCTGCTCTACTTCTTCAATCTGCGGTGGATGCTGGTTCCGCCGGCGGTCGCGTTTGTGGCCTTGGTGTGGACACGGGCCATCCTGCACTTCTACGGCGTGCGACTGGGCATGGTGAGCTCCATGCTGACGCCCGTGTTGATGATCATCGGCGTTGCCCTGGTTATTCCGATCGCAGTCCGATT
>JAQGHS010000043.1 GCA_028291605.1 Planctomycetaceae bacterium
CCACCTGGAAAAGGACCACTGGCTGTTCCCGATTGAGGACAAGCGCGACCCCAATGGCCATGGCTTGGCGGGGATGCTGCACGGGATCTCGCTGACGGGGTATCTGCAGTTGGTCGACTGGACCAGTCGTCTGGTGCGGCCGGGCAAAGCGCGTGTGGCGGCAGAGACGCCGGCCTTGTTGTCGCGCCTGGGGATCGATGCCCACGGCTGGCAGGCGACTCTGGAAAAGCTGCTGGGCCGAACGAAGCAAGTGGGCAGCTATTTCGGCAACGATACCCGACTGACCGAGATCGCGGCACAGCAAGGTCGCCGATTCGTGAAGAACGTGACCGGCCGCCAATCGGCCTTGACCGCACCTCACGCCGGCTAGCGACGGCTCCCACAGCCGAGTTGATCGCATTTCACTCACGACAGGTCTCTCTTTCGGACTGCCAATCACTTGAGTTCCGCGATTCTTCGCTTACCTCAAGTGTTTTGTGCCCTGATTTTCATACGTAGCAAGCCTGCGGGTCTCCGGATCTTCACATTCGCTCACGTTCGGCGATCTCGGCTCGAACTCTAAATACGAATTCGACCCGAAGCAAAATATTAAGCCTGTCCTTTTACTGCACCGTGGCGTCATCATAATACGCCTGTCCTTTTTTAACTTGTTGGATACTTCTGGCGTCCGGGCGGCGTTGGTGTCGTGTTATCGTTGCGCTGGGGCTAAGTATCCCGCTGCGAGGTCTTGAAAACGCTCTACCTCGGTGAGTTGCCAGGTCTTTTCGAGTTGGAGTTCGGTGGCCATCAACTCGGCGACGCGGGGCGCCATTTGCTGGGCTGCTCGTGCGTTGAGAAAGAGGGCGCGCGTTCTGCGGGACAGGACGTCTTCGACTGTCCGAGCCATCTCGTGACGCACCGCCCAAATGACCTCGGCACCGGTATACGGCAGGGCTGGGTTGAGTGGCTCCGCGAGGGTGGGGTCGGTGTATTTCAATTCGCGAATCGCGGCGGCGTCTGAGCCGTAGACGGCGAGGTGCCCCAAGGCTTCTGTCGGCGTACATGACCCATGAATCGCCAGCGTGCGCGTGACGCACGGGCGGTCTTCGAGTTGAGCCAACGTGGAGGCCTGATTGACGCAATCTTCGGCCATGTTGCGATAGGTGGTCCACTTGCCTCCGGTCAGTGTCAGCAGCCCGGAATTGTCGATGTGAATTGTGTGTTCCCGGGAGAGGGCCGCAGTGTTCGTTCCGTTTCCGGCGCGAACGAGCGGCCGAATCCCCGCGAAGACGCTCAGGATGTCGGCACGGGTGGGTGGTCGCTCGAGGTACCGTCCGGCAGTTTCCAGAATGAAATCGATCTCCTCTTCCGTCGCGCGCGGTTCGATTGGAGTGTCTTCGATGGACACATCGGTCGTGCCCACCAGCGTATGGTCGTGCCAGGGAATTGCGAACAGCACTCGTCCATCGGACGTGTGCGGCACCATGATGGCGCTGTCGCCGGGGAGAAACGAACGATCAAACACCAAGTGGATTCCCCGACTGGGAGCAATCAGTCGCGACGCGGCAGGATCGACCATTTGCCGTACATGGTCGCAGAAGGCGCCCGTGGCGTTGATAACCGCGCGGGCCGGCACTGCAAACTGCTGGCCACTCTCCTGATCGACGGCCACGACGCCATTGATGAATCCGTCGGTGTCACGTTGCAGACCGGTGACCCCGACATAGTTCACCAGCGTCGCGCCTTGCTCTGCCGCTGTCGTTACCAGATTGATCAGCAATCGCGAATCGTCAAACTGCCCGTCGTAATAGACGACGCCCCCCTTGAGGCCCTCGGTCTTGATTGTCGGCAGTCGCTCCAGTGTTTCTTCGCGCGAAAGTCGTGTGGTTGGACCGAAGCGATAGCGGCCCGAGAGCATGTTGTAGACCTTCAGCCCAAAACCATAAAAGGGGGATTCCCACCATGTATAGCTGGGGACCACGAAGGCCAGATCATGCACGAGATGTGGTGCATTCTGCCGCAGCAGGCCGCGTTCTTTGAGGGCCTCCATGACCAGCGAGATGTTGCCCTGTTCGAGATACCTCACCCCACCGTGCACGAGCTTTGTGCTGCGGCTGGAAGTTCCCTTGCCGAAGTCGTGCTGTTCCAGCAGCAGAACGTCGTAACCGCGTGAGGCTGCGTCGACCGCGACACCAACTCCCGAAGCGCCTCCGCCGATCACCACGATGTCCCAAGGCTCGCGATGGCCCATTCCCCGCTGCAGCATTTCGGACCGGTTCATGACATATCATTTCGATGTATGAAGACGAAATCGGGAATTACTCATTTTGTCGACCGAACTCTAATGCCAGTCAGATGATACTTTCTAGAGGAGTTTCCGCATTTCGTTCCGCCGGCAGCTCAAAATCGGGTGGTATTGGCCCACGAGCGACGATATACTTATAAGACTTGGTTTATGGAGTTGGTGTCAGCTTACCGAATTCACATTGAAGGATTTCTCGGGTGAACGATTTTTCTACTCGCTGTGCCGGACCGGTCTCACGACGAAGCTTCATGCAAGTGGGGGCTTTGGCGGCAGGCGGTTTGGGTTTAAGCGACTTCCTGCGGATGCGGGCCGAGGCGAATCCGATCGCGGACAAAACGTCCGACACGGCGGTGATCCTGGTCTGGTTACCGGGCGGAGCTCCGCATACCGAAACGTATGACATGAAGCCCGAAGCGCCGACCGAATACCGCGGCGAATTCACTCCCATCAAGACCAATGTGCCGGGCTTGGATGTCTGCGAGCTGTTGCCGCGACATACGAAAGTCGCCGATCGCTTCAGCATTATTCGTTCGGTCTCTCACTCGTATATTCAGCACGGGGGAGGCACGCAGCAGATGCTGACCGCTCGCCCGCCGTTGCGCGGTGATGGCGATGCTGTGAACTATTACCCGGCCGTCGGCTCGGTAGTCTCGAAGATGCGGGAGAGTCGATTTGGCGGGGTGCCGAATTACACGCTCTTTACCGATGAAGGGACGATCACGACGCCTCATCAGGGAGCTTATCTCGGGCCGGGATACACGCCGTTCCAGATCGGTGCCAATTTTGCGACGCCGGAATTCAAGGTCCAGAACCTATCGCTCGCCAAGGAGTTGGAAGGGCGACTTGATGACCGGATCAGTCTGCTGCGTGGCTTCGACTCGATGCGCCGCGAATTGGACAGCAGCGGCAGCATGGCTGCAATGGACAAATTCAGCCAGTTGTCGATCGATATGCTCGCCAGCGATAAGACTCGCAATGCGTTTGATCTGTCGAAGGAAGATGACCGGACGCGTGACCTGTATGGCCGGACGGCCTGGGGTCAGCGGGCATTACTGGCTCGGCGTCTGGTCGAAGCGGGCAGCAGTTTTGTGACGGTCGAAATGAGCAACCCGACTCCGGGGAAGGGAGCTCCTGCCGATACGACCCCGACTTGGGACACGCACTCGGTGAATTCCAATCACTTCACCGACTGCCGGTGGAAGATGCCGCACTACGATCAGGCTGTCTCGGCACTCGTGGAAGACATTTACGCACGGGGCCTGGACCGCAAGATTAGGTTGGTGGTCACAGGGGAGTTCGGCCGGACGCCCGATGTGTAGTACGGTCATCCGGGACGCCCAGGGCGTGGTCACCATTGCGCTGCGATGTCGATCCTGGTATCCGGCGGTGGGATGCGGATGGGGCAGGTCATTGGGGCGACTGACGCGAAGGCCGATCATCCGATCGACCGGCCTCTGACCCCGACCGATTTGTGGGCCACCGTCTATCGGTTCCTCGGGATCGATTACGAGTATTGCTTCAATGACTCGATCGGTCGCCCGATGGCGATTCTGCCGAGTGGTGAACCGATCCGCGAGCTGTTGTCGGCCTGAGTTTCCTGCAATTAGCGGCTGATGGGAGGGTGAGGCTCCTGCCGAACCGCGAGTGTTTTTCCGACCTCGCCAGACTAAGCGGTTCGGCAGGAGCCTCACCCTCCCATGATGCCGAAATATGCAGCGGTAAATCGGCATCCCCCACTATTCGCCGCGTGCGACACCCCCGCCCTTACGGCATTGGTATCTACACAACGCTAAGCTGAATTTATGTAGGGGATTGCAGTAGCCAATTCCTTGAGTCGGTTGAGATCTATATGTTCCAGCATTTCGAGCATCGACAACAA
>JAQGHS010000063.1 GCA_028291605.1 Planctomycetaceae bacterium
AGGGGCCGGGGGTGAGGGGCATTCCAAGCGTCGTTCGACTTGCATCTTAAAATGAGCCAAATTCCAGGAAACACAGGACTCCGAGTCGCTGGTTAATCGTGCCCCTCACCCCCAACCCCTCTCCCCGGGGTACCAGGGCGAGGGGAGTTAGATTCACTCTAATTTTGGGTCGTAAATTGCCATACCGGTCCAGCATCCTCATTCGCTGCCTCTTTTAATTCGCTGCCGTTTCCCCTCCCTGCTTGCGGCGATTTTCCTCCGCTTCCATAATGCCTGTGGATGAGGTGCGCTTGGATTTGCTGTCTTTGTACGAGGTTGAATTGATGGATCCCCGTTACCACGTGGCTGACACCAGCGAAATCATTACTCCGGCTCTGTTGATCTTCCGCGAGCAATTGGAGGCGAATCTGCGGCACATGGTGCAGATTGCCGGTGGTCCCGAGCGACTGCGGCCGCATTGTAAGACTCATAAGATGAGCCAGGTGATTGCGCTGGAACTGCAGTTGGGGATTACCAAGCACAAATGTGCGACGTTGGCAGAAGCGGAGATGCAGGCCGATGCCGGTGTCCGCGATATCTTTCTGGCCTACAACATCGTGGGGCCCAACATTCGTCGAGTCGTCGCGTTTTGCCAGCGTTATCCCGATGTGCGGCTGGCGGTGACGGCCGATCATAGCGGCCCCTTGAGGGCCTTGGGTCAGGCCACGTCGGCAGCGGGCGTGTCGGTGGATGTGTTACTGGATATCGATACCGGACAACATCGCACGGGAATCACCGTCGGTCCGGAAGCACGGGCGCTCTATGAGCAGATCTGCAAGACGCCGGGTGTCCGTCCGGGGGGCTTTCACGTTTACGACGGGCACCAGCACCAGAAGTCGCTCGATGAACGTCGCGTGGCCGTATTGGCAGAATTTCGGAAGGTGCAGGCCTTCCGGGACGAACTGGTCGCGGCGGGGATGCCTGTGCCGCGGATGGTTTGCGGCGGGACCGCGTCGTTTCCGATTTATGCGGAAATCGATGATCCCACGATTGAGTTCAGCCCGGGGACGTGCATCTTCAATGACGCAGGTTACTCAGAGGCATTTCCCGATCTGGAATTCCGGCCGGCAGCGCTGATGCTGACGCGCGTCATCAGTCGACCGACACCGGACCGCGTGACGTTTGATCTGGGGTATAAGGCAGTCGCGTCCGATCCTCCTGTGGGCAAACGAGTCTCGATGCTGGGCATCGACGATGCCGAACAGGTCCTGCAGAACGAAGAACATCTGGTTATCAAGACGTCACATGCCGCGGAATTTGAACCGGGTGATGATGCCTATGCCCTGCCCCGACACATCTGCCCCACGAGTGCGTTACACAAAGAAGCGTTTGTGATTGTCGATGGCAAGCTGGCGGAACGCTGGCCGGTGGCCTCGCGCGACCGCTGGTTGACCCTGTAAAAGGCCAGGGTATGTTTGATGAATCTTCCGTCGCCCCTCCCGGGGCTACGACAAACACTAACGGATACCAACGAATGACTTCGCGATCGTCTACCAATCGATTCATCAAACACGGCCTTGCTAGTGTCATAAGTTCCCTGCATTTAATTAGGACTTATGGGAAACGCGGGATGATAGCTGGTTGACGAAACACAAAAAAACAGAGGACAACTCCGAAGAATTGGCCTCTGTTGATGATGTTGATCGAACGATTCTCTCTGGCAAACTACCAGTCGATTTGGGCTCGCAGTCCAAACATGTTGGCGTAGCTGTGGCCGAAGGTCGGGTTGGCCAGGTTGGACTTGATATAGTTGGCTTGGAACTTGGTGTAAGGATTCAAGTACCAGTTCACGCCAGCCGTCCAGTCGTCCATCCGGCCACCGTTGATGTTGCCGTCGTTCAAATCGATATACGAATACCGTGAGCACAATTCCCAGGCACCCCAGCCGCAACCGGTGTCGGTCCGGAAATTTTCGAGCGGTTTGACGCGGTCCAAGGCACCGGCCTTTTTATCGTACGGCCGGCTTTCACCGGTCAGGAAGTAGCTCGCGTTGACATAGGCACCTTTGTAGTGCATTTGAGTCAAATTGTTTTGCGGATTGACGATCGCCAGCATCGCTTCAGATTGAACATAGAACGGCCCGTGAGACCACACTAATTCCGCTCCGTAGTGCTGGAAGTTATTGCAGGCGAAGGTTCCCGTGTCTACGAACGGCGGGGTCCCGTTGGCGACGTTGGGAATCGGCACTTTGCTCGTGCCCACCGGGTTGGCGGCGGAAGACCCGAACGAACCGATATAGAATTCGGGGATCGTCGCGTACCGCATCCTGTCGTTGCCCGGGTTGCCGTACCAGAAGGCACCACCCATGTGCAGGTAGTACAGGCTGCTGTTTTCGCCTTCTTCATACCAGGCCAGGTGCGTGCCGCGAGCCGCGGCCGAGATACCCGCGTTGTCGCCAATGTCATCGCCGAACTGATCGTTGCCTGTCTTGAAGACTGATCCGGCCCAGGTCGACATCTGGCTTTCCGAGTAGTTATAGGTCCCGATACCGATATGCCGGAATGCTTCGAACGTTTGGAACAGCGAGGAACGTTCCATAAACGTCTGGTAACGCACGCTGGTCACGGTTTCCAAGCCGAAGGGTTGCTTCCATTGACCGATCTTGATGAAGCCCAGCACGGGCACGTGAGTGATTTCCAACCACACGTCCGTGAACGTCGGGCGTCCGAAGAAGCCGAAGTCGAGCTGGGCGAAATAGTTGACGTTCTCGATCACGGCACCTTTGGCCGACAGACGAAAGCGTCGGAAGTCGGCACCGTCCTGAATATCACCAACAGTGGCCCGGTTATTGGCTGACTGATCGAAGAAGCCCACGTCCGCCTGGAAGAAACCGTTGACTTGGACGTTCGGATACTTGGGCTTCGCGGCATCAGCCTTGAATTTGGACCAGTCATTTTTAATCGCCATCATCCGGCGATCGATTTCTTCCATTACCGCAGGTGACAGTTCCTCTTGCGGACCTGGGACTGCAACTCCCGGGTCAGCTTGCCCCAGGCCCCCCGCGCCCAACTCACCGATACCCAGCGGAGCGTCGGCGACCGACGGAAACCCTTCGGGGTTGGCTTGGTCCGCCTCGGCCAGCTCTTGCGAGTAGACGGGCTCGGAGAAGTTCGTTTGTGCCTGAGTGGCAGTGCTCGACATCAGGCTGAGTGTCACAGCCGCGCAAGTGGTCAGCCAGCGTTTGGAAATCGCCATAGGATTGCCCTGAGATTTGGACGTACGTGACATCCAGCACAATTCAGCCCGACGCGAGGCCGACACGGAACAGAATGTGGTGGACCTTGGAAAGTATGCGGAGGGGTTCCGCGACAGACGGGATTCTTGCTGGCGTGGGGCAAGCGGGTCCCGTATTTATCATTCCGAGAGCAGACGAGACAATCGCAAATGGTCTCTAACTCTCAGCTTTGTAATGGTTAAGTAGTTTAGTTCAAAACTCCGGTTGAATCGGATCAATCGTAATGTGCTAAGAATGCTTGTCGCACGGAATCTGCAGTTTTTTATGTGTGCAGCGATTGCAGCTAAGATATCGGAACTGATCGTTAGGCACATGAAGTAACGCCGCCACAACGCCCCACAAGTTGCCTAAACACCCTCGCTTATAGTTAGTATCTACTGTCTTACTGCATCATTGATGATTGCAAGCCGCGTCAGTCGAGTGGTCTTAGCAGTTTGTAACCTCTTCTATGAAAAAACTCCGTGTTCTCCACGTCTCCGTGCTGCAAATCGGAATGATCAGCAGCACGGAGACGTGGAGAACACGGAGCTATCAATAACGTTAGAATTTGGCAGCGAAGTCGGAAATCCCGAGCGGCTATTCCGGTTTGCGACGCAATGTCGTTTCCTGGCCTTCGGGTTTGCCTTCGCCTTCGGTGACCGGCCGCTGAGCCGTTTGAATCAGGCGGGGTGCGTCTTCGCGGGCCTTGTTGGAAATATCCTTGCGGCACCAGGAGCCGTCCCAGCGGATGCATTTCACTGCCTGATACGCTTTGAACTTGGCATTGGCGATTGAATCACCCAAGGCCGTCACTCCGAGAACTCGGCCTCCGTCGCTGACGATTTTCCCGGCACGAGTGCCCGTACCCGCGTGGAAGACTTTGACGTCGGGTAGCTTGGCCGCTTCGTCCAGGCCACGGATCTCGTGTCCCTTGGGATAGTCGCCAGGATAGCCTTCCGCGGCCATCACCACGCACACGGCCGGCCGCGGATCCCATTCCAAATCAGGGATCGTGTCCAGTTTGCCGGTCGCAGCGGCCAGCAGGATCTCAGCGAGGTCGCTCTTCAACCGCATTAAGATGGGCTGCGCTTCCGGATCGCCAAAGCGGACGTTGAATTCCAAAACCTTCGGACCTTGATTGGTGATCATCAGGCCGGCGTACAGCACACCACGGAAGGGGCGTTTCGCACGCTTCATGGCGTGGACGGTGGGGATCAGCACCTGGATTTCAATTTGGGCCATCAATTCCGGGGTGATCAACGGAGCCGGACTGTAAGCCCCCATGCCACCCGTATTGGGACCGCGGTCATCGTCATAGGCGGCCTTGTGATCCTGAGCCGTTTCCAGCGGAATTATCGTGTTGCCATCGACGAACGCCAGCACGCTGGCCTCCTGGCCGTCGAGACGTTCTTCGATCACAATTCGCTTGCCGGCATCACCGAATTCACGAGCTCGCATGATCCGGCGGATGGCGTCAATGGCTTCGGTCTTGCTGCCGCACACGACGACACCCTTGCCCGCGCACAGGCCATCTGCTTTCACCACCAGGCGGCATTCTTCGCGATCATTGACATAGTTCTCGGCTGCTTCGGAGTTTTCGAAAACGGAGAACTCGGCCGACGGAATCGCATGCTTGCGCAGCAATTCTTTCATGAAGACCTTGCTGCCTTCCAGCTCGGCGGCGATCAGCGAGGGACCGAAAACGGGAATTCCGGCGGCCTCCATCGCATCGGTCACTCCGGCCACCAGCGAGACTTCCGGGCCGACGACGACCAGTCCAATCTTTTCGGTTTGAGCGAATTTGACCAGCCGGACACAATCCGTCGCTTTGATGTCGACGTTGGTCCCTTCGAGGGCCGTACCGGCGTTACCGGGCGCACAGAAAACCTGAGT
>JAQGHS010000104.1 GCA_028291605.1 Planctomycetaceae bacterium
CAAGACTTTGGGCGCCGTCACCAATACGGCCAGACACAGCTCGCCGTGCCACGGGGAAGTAATCAGAACTACTTAATCTCCCGTGAGCGACACGGCCGATGCGGCTGCCCGACGTGGATCCGTGGCCGCGATAATCTGATTGATGCCCGCCTGATTAAATCCCTTATAGCCATCATTGCGCTGCAGGATTTCCAGGTGTGACCCCAGGGCGCCATGCATCAAGAACTGTTGGGCCTGCTCGGCGCTGATCAGTTTCGCATCGCGCAGACGTTCCACGCGTGTCGGAATGACCGGCCATACTTCACCCTTTGTAAAGGCTTGCTTCAGATAGGGATAATCGGTGAAGGGAGGCATGGTCTCAATACCGGCCCGATGCAGTTGATCGCGCGTAGCGCTGAAATCGAACTGGCATTCGAGATGGTGCATTCCCGCCTGCAGGAAGGACTCGCCATGTAATGCACACCAGAGGCCGACCGTCCCCAGCTCGTTGCGCGGCGGAAGCGGGTCATGCGAGAAGTCGTGCGACAACTCTTCTGGAGACAGGTCAACATCGGCAAAAATCGTGATCCCAGTCACGGGGTGTTCAATGACCTGTGCTCCCCAGCCAGCTTCACGTCCGGCGTAAAACCGCTCTCGACAGACGAATCCGAGCCGCTCGAGAAACGCGATCAGTTGCGAGAAGCAATGGCGACTCGACCGATAGGTGTGATGGTCGTGATTCGCCCAACCCAGTCCCAGCGCGTCTTGTCTCGCCTTTTGCACTTGTCCGGCACGGTTGCATCGGAGCCAGGATTCACGTTCCGCAGCGAAAAATAATTCGCTCGCACGATCCTTCCCGAGATCGACAATCGCGGCATCAACGAGTTGTCCGGCCTGCACAAACCCGGCCTCATCAGTCTCGCAGTCTCGACGCCGAAGCCGGAATGCCTCCCAATGGCGGGTGAGTTCCAGAAACGGTACCACTTCATGCGGATTAGCATCGAACGCGAGCGAGCCATGACGCTCGACAATCCAGACTTCGACATTGTTTTCGTCTGCAACCCGCGCCGTACGGATGGAAGAAAACGGCGGACCAATGATCTCGATGCCGTTCAATCGATGGGCCACTAGGAAGTCGACGACCGAATCAACTTTGATCGCCAGTTGCCGCGATGTTCCCGAATGCACGCGGACACGCGGTAACATTCCCGCACGATGCTCCCAGACTGCCAAACCTTGTAGATCAACCAAATCGTAACCAACGCTGGTCAGTTGGGAGACGGTAGGATGATTGGCCGGCAGTCCACAATGATCCAGCCAGTCGACCAGCCGGGTGCCCGTGTCGTCGAGCATTCGTTGCGCGAGGCTGGCCGCGAATGAGCAATCTCGCAAGCATTCCTCTAACAATGACTGGATGAGATTCGCCGCTGCCGGTTGCGGGGTCCAGTTATATGCCACCAAGTCGGCCAGTGCCTTATCGTCAGACGGAGTTGTGGTAACTGGCATTCTTCGATCCCCTGAGCTAAAAGGTCAAGTTGAGATCTCACTGAAAGAGCACAAAAGGGGAACTATGTATCGCCTCACTGTATTATATGGGCAACCGCATGATCCGGCGGAATTTGACCGCTACTACCACCAGGTTCATATCCCCATTGCGAAGAAGATGCAGGGGCTGAAGGGCTGGACTATTGGCAAATGCGAATCGGCCACTCCGGGACAGACGCCTCAATACTACATGAGTCGGGCTCTATGCCGAGACCCGCGCCGATCTGGACGCGATTCTGGCTTCTCCGGAGGGTCAGGCCGCGATTGCCGATGTCCCCAATTTCGCATCCGGCGGCTGCACCTTCATGTTCGACGATGAGGTCGTCTTGATTCCTTGTTCGCTGGCATGATCGATCGTCCGGGTTCCGTGGCAGACGCTGCTAGCGTCTGCGGATCCGACGCTGGCAGCGTCGGCCACGGGAGTGAAGAACTTAAGTTCTAAGCCCCCTGCCGTTCGATGAAGGCCAACAGGTCGAGGATTTCTTCCTTCGTCAGAGTGTCCAATGTTCCTTCCGGCATCAACGATGTCGCTGACGGTTTTTCGAGCTCGATGTCCTTCTTGGAGATGGCGATCGTCTTGTAGGGGTTCATCGGATCGGTGGCCAGGTGCAGTATTTCTGAGCGGTAGTCTCCGCCGAGTGCCACTCGGCCGACGTAGGATCTGCCATCGGTCGTGACGATTTGAAGGCTTCGGTATGCTTCCGGGATGACCTTTGATGGCGAGATGACCGACTCCAAGATGTCACGACGGCTAAATCGACTGGGCACCGAAGTTAAATCCGGTCCGATCAAACGGCCGTGACCTCGCACCCGATGACATTTGATGCAACCGGCGGCCGTAAACATCGCTTGGCCGCGGGTCAAATCTCGTTGTTTGCCAACCTCGGCGAGTGAATCGACGAGTTCGTCCATGGTCCATTTGCGAACGAACGCACGCGCGGGCCCCACTTCAGCAACCGCTTCATCCGCTGAGCCGTCCACGAGTTTTCCCAAGGCCTTGCGCTCGGGCTCAGTCAACGTCGCAACGGCTTCCTGGCGGATTTTCTTCAGGAAATCGGGCATACCGGCTCCCCCCAGATAGCTCTGCGCATTGGCCAGGGCTTCGAAGTAGACGCTGCGTTGCTCCAGTGTCCAACCGGCTTTCAGGTGTCGCAGTGTGAACAGGTAGTGCAACGTTTCCGCCTGCTGAGTCGTCCCTCTTAACAAATCGATCGTCTTAGCGATGCTTTGTGGCGAATCGAACTTCGCGACAAGTCCGGTCAACTGCTGATTGACTGCCGATGATCGATCGGGAAAAAACTGCTGCAGTTTGGCGGCCACCGCCAGGAACAGCGGTTCGGTGACATCAGGATTCGGTGGCAAGCAGAGCTGGTAAACATAGGTCGCGACGAGTCGATCCGACTGGGGGCCCGTTTCCCAAGTCAATTCGTTGAGTCGAGAGAGAATGCGATTGCCCAACTCCGGACGATTGGCGCGAGCTAACGCCAGCAGTGCATTCAGAGCGATTGTTCGTTTGGATTCAGACAATGCTCGATCCTGCCAACGCACCAGCGATTGCCTCTCCAGGACATTACGTGCAGCCTGACGGATCCATGGATCGTCGTCACCGAGCCGAGTCCACACTTCAGCCAGCATCGGCTCGTCTAGGTTCTCTTGCAGCAACAACGACTCGAGTCGGCGACGATTTTCTCGCGCCTGACGAGCAAACTCTGTCCGATCGATTTCCTGTTGAGTTGGCACGTCAACTTTGGGCTGGGCCCCCACGTAGCGAACTCGGTACAGCGCAGATTGTGTTCCTCGGCCACCGGTGACGAAGTACATCGATCCGTCCGGACCGAAATCCAAGTCGGTCACGTTCAGCGGACGTCCTTTCAGAAACGTCTCAGCTGACATGAGATAGCTGCTGCCGCGGGGCGTGGGATGCACGGCGAGAATGCGACCATATGCCCAATCGAGAATGAAGAGCGCTCGGCGAAACTTTTCAGGAAAGTTGCTGCGAGTCCCGAACTTCACCGCGGTGGGCGACCCTTTTCCAATGTCCAGATTAGGCAGAGCATTGTCCGGATGATCCGGGTAGTAGGGTGGCCACGAGCCCGTGACACCTCGCCAACCAAAGTCTCCACCGGTCACCAGATGACTGACACGAGTGGGGCGATACCAAGGTGCGCCCATGTCGTGTTCGGCGTCAGCATCGTACGTAAAGACTTCTCCGTCGGCGTTGAAATCGATGCCGAACGGATTACGCAGACCGGCCGCTAGAACATGGACCTTTCCCCCTTTGGGATCGATCCGTAACAAATGACCTTCGCTGGTCTTCTGGCCCTTGCGAGCTTCTCGAAATGGTGATGTGTGATCGATGCCGTCGACAGGTAAGGTCACCGAATCGCCATGGATCACATAAATCTGCTGGTCAGGCCCTAACGCCAGATCGTTGCGCCCGTGTCCGACTCCGCCCTCGCTGGCGTAAACCAATTGCGGCTCGCCAAACTTGTCCGAGCCCATCGCGGGTAATCGGTACAGTCCCTTCGCATTGTTCGCGTCAACAAACAAGTCACCCTGCGAGAACAGCAAACCGCGACATTCCAGCAGCGTGTTGTTGATGGTTTCGACCTGCATCACCTGCGAGCCGTCGGCAGACAACGACATCCGCAGCAGCCCCATCTTTTCCTTGGCAATCACGGCTCGTCCTTGCGGATCAAACGCGAGACTGATCCACGAGTCCTCGCCTTCTTGAGCCGAGCGTACCAATCGAATTTCAAATCCGGGCGAGACCAGAAACGAGGCTGGATTACTGCCGGCTTTCGCTCCTTGAGCTTGTCGCCATTGTTCGTAATTATCCAAAGCGCTTGTGCCCACCTGCCATTCCCGAGGGACCAGCAATCGCGAACCGGCAGCTCCGAAACTCACGGCGGGGGACGCGGCGTTGGCAACACCTGACGTGACCTGCCATGTCGTATCGGTGACAATCGATTGCCGCGACCCATCCGCGAAGGCCAGATCCAGCTGCAGGAAAAATGCTGCCGGGCCCGGAATGCTCCGTCCGCGTACCACCAACTGGTGATCTCCAATTCGCAATCGATCGGTCACATCAATCTGCAACAGCGGGTCGTACGGCTCGATTTCAGCCAGCAGTGAACCATTGAGTGAGACCTCAATTCCCGCCGACTCACCCACACCGCGAAGTACTGCGGATGTCACCCCTTGTTTGACCGCGAACGACTTGTGAAATTTGGCCGCCGCGGCGACCTCTCGCTTGGCATGGGACCAGATCCACGTAGTATCATCCGCATTGGCCGCATTAGAGAGCGATGCCACGACGAGTATTACCGCTATCACTGCATTCGCTTTGGTCATGGTGATCTCATTAGGGTGCGGGATGTCCCAAGAGTGTCAATCTGACGCCCCCAGAACAGACCTTCTCATCCGGAGCATATTAGCATAGCGATCCAACAACCTTGATACGATCGGCGACGCAGATTCATAAACTCGATCGCATCGAAATAGTAGCCTTCCTATTTTGCTGCCGTCTCCCCAGGGGCCGGCAGTGCGTATACCGCGAGGAGCGCCGGTAAGATTACGAGATCCCCGACCATCGCCGTAATCATGGTCAATACGCCCATACTGGCGAAGATACGTTGATCCCGCATATCGCTGAACGTGACTGTGGAGAACCCAACCACCAGCACCATCGTGGTCATAAGCATCGACGTTCCCACCGCCTCAAACGTGCTGCGAATTGCCTGCTTTCGGCTTGTCGATCGAGGCAGCTCCTCCTGGAACCGGGTCAGGAAATGGATCGTGTCATCCACAGCAATTCCCAGGCAAATCGTAAAGCTGCACACTGTAACGATTTCGAGAGGCTGACCGGTAAATACCATCCAGGTCGCACAGAGGACCAGGGGAAAGACGTTCGGAATCATCGCGATCAGGGCAATGCGTATCGAACGGAACACGAGCCCTAGCACGAAGATGATAATGACGGTCTCGCTCCCGAGGCTGGATCCCAGATCCATCGTGATGCGATAGAGGTCGCGCCAGCGATGAATGGCCGATCCCGCCAGGCTAAGGTTGAAGTCGGGATGTTTGCTCACAATCTGGCTCAGTCCTGTCTCGATGCGCTGGAAGATCTTGCTGTATTGCGCGATCCCAATATCCTGCACGCGAAATGTCACTGTCGCGAATCGATCCTCAGGCTTGTAGAAAGCTCGCTTGAGAGGAGGAGGCAGCAATTCAATCATTGAGGCGCGCTCTTCCGTAGGGCTGTCACCCGGTAGAGCATCTAAGAGACTACGCAGCGAGATCGGCGTTCCAATCAGCGGCTCAGACTTTAATAAGTCATCCACCTGACTCACCACCTTGAGGACTTCGGCCGATTCCGACGGCACCTTCTCTGACCAGCGAATCTGGACTTCAGAAAACTCCAGACCTCCCAACGCCCGGTCCATCTGGTGCAGGGCCTTTGTCGCTTCAGCACTTTCGGGCAGAAAACTCGATCGTCGCTCATCTGGTCGAAGCTGAGCAGCGATTGATGCACACACCAAAGTCACAGCGATGCCCAACCAGGCCACTGGTTTGGGTCGCTTCAAAATCAAATCGACAATGTAGGTCACACGATGAAGATGATGTTCGATCAAACCCGCTTGTTGTTCGATCGGTTCCAAACGCATGCCCAAGATTTTGCGAGTGAACACACTTCTCAGAAACTTGACCGGCCTAGAAAAGTAGGCCAACGGAATGACAACCAAAATGGCGAGCACTGTTAGTGAGACGCCCAACACGCAACTCCATCCGAACTCGCGGACAATTTCGTGCTGCGCGAGTGTGAGCGACCAAAAGCCTATGCCAGTAGTGACCGCGGTCAGAAAGCAGGCTAGCCCAACTTCCTCCAGCCCGCTGCGCGCGGCGACTCGTTCGCTCATTCCGGCAGCATTAAACCGCCTGATCTGCACCATCATGTGCACGCCGTCCGCCAGGCCCACCAGGCTCAACATGACGGGTAGGACGACGTCATTAAATGGATTGTCTTGAAAATTGAAAAAGTTCAGGATGCCCAGCGTCCAGAAGATCCCGAGCGCCGGTCCCAGCGAGAGAATCACGACCGAGACAATACCCCGAAACAGAATGGCCGCCATGATCAGCACGACGCTGTATCCGATAATCCGGAACTTGACGTTGTCGCGTTCGTGCGTCTGCGTCATCGTCAGGCGAATAGGAACCTGACCGGTGACGCCCACCGTGAATTTCACATTGGGAAATTCCGCTAAAGCCTTTTCCGCGGCTTGCCTGAGATGGATGGTACAGTCCTCATCGCTGGTGATGTAAAGCCAGTCGAAGTTGACCAGAACGATCAGCGTTCGGCCGTCTGGCGACAAGAGTTGCCCCTTGACCAGGGGGTGATGCAGGGCATGCTCACGTGCCGCTGCAAAGCGGGCTGGCGAGGCTTGCGATTTGGGAAAGAGCGGCTCACGCAGACCGAAGATATTGAGGACCGGTACTCGGTCCATCCACAGGACATTGCGGATGTAAGGCAGTGCTTCCAGCGAACTGATCATGTGCCGCAGTGCACGGGCACCGGTCGGCGTGAAGATATCATCAGACTCAATGACCAAGACCGCATTTGACCGAGTGAGATCCAGCGCCTCGACATCGGGTCGCGGCTTCGCGTCGGGCTTAGGCGACGTGGCAGGCGTTGCCGCAACTTCAGCGGGCGCGACTTCTGGAACAGGCGGGGGCTGAAAGAAGTTCCGGACATGCTCTGGAGCGATATAGCCCACGCTGGCAATCGAACTCATCAAGAACAGGAAGAGATAGGCCCAGGCAGGACGGTCCACAATCCAAGCGGTAGAACGACCAAAGTTACGAGAAATCGACAACGGGGCCCTCGTTCTTCTTCCGTAGGATAGGCAGCCTGCCTGTTATTCTTAATCTATCGATCGGGGATGACAGGCAGGCTGCCTATCCTACGGGGAATTCAACGCTTCTTCCGCGATCGTTGCGCCGCCGATTGAATTTCATCACGGCTCAACTTGCCATCGCTGTTCGAGTCGAAATCCCGGAATCCATACTTCCGAAATGCCAGCGGGGTTTCATGGGCTTCCACGATACCGTCGCTGTTCTTGTCAAACCGCGTAAAAAACTCGCCGACAAACTTCTCGGCCGATTCGGTTTCGCTCTTCTCGGTTCCGGCTTTGACAATCAGCTTCTGCTTATTCCGTTGCGGCTCTGGCTCCGCCGGCACATTTCGCGGCTCAGCCACCTCAAAAAATGCGACGGCCATTTCTTCCCATGTCTGGTCTCCCCAGGTCACGGTTTGCGATGGATCAGGATTTGCCGGATTCTTCTCCGAATTGTCAAATCTCGCAGTGAACTCCAATTTGTCGATGCGATCCAGCTTCAAGGGCTTCGACAACTCATACACGTGTTGCCAGTTGAAATCGTAACGGGAGACTTCCAGCAAGATCTCCGTCGTCCCCCTCTGGCGACTGACCACTTCAAATGACTTCCCGCGAACATGCATGTGAGGAACAATAGCGAGCAGTTCGGCGCGTTTCGGAAACCAACCGACATTTCCATGGACGGGAAAATCCGGTGCGTGCGGTGGGATCTCAAACTCCTGATCGATCCCCAGTAAGGTAAAGCACTCGTGAGTCACCTCAGCTTCGGGGATAAAATTGATTCCTACCTGTGTCAAATCATCCTGCGGGATGCCGTTCGGTGTGTAGTGCATTTGAAACACAAACTTGGATCCGGCGGGGATTCTTCTGGCGTGCCCGGGGGGCAGACTGAAGCTGCGCTGGCCGGGCACATAACCCGTCAGATAGCCCACCCCACGCACATCCGCTCCATCGGGCGGTCGCACGAAAACGATGCAATGATGGACCGTCGGTCGATTGCCCGGGATGACCTGCGACGCCGAAACCCACCGGTCTTCTTCCAGGTGTGGATCCACGACAAAGTATTGATATTCGACAGTCCCTGTCGCTGGAACATGAAATGGCCGGTCTCGCATCTTCAGCACCAGATCGGGCGGACGAGGCAACTGCCAGCCAGTCGAAAACTCCTGCGGCGGGGGTAAATCAGACTTCTCGCCGTAGGGCATGCCGGCTTTGATCCAGTCGCGTAGAACTTGCTTGTCCGCCTCGGGCATGAGCCGCGAGTTCCGGAACTGACCGTGCTTCGGATTCGCATTCCAGGGGGGCATCCGGCCAGAGTCCACGGTCTCGAGAATCGTCTCACCCCAACCCGTGACTTCGTCGTAGTCCGTCAGCGAGAACGGGCCGATTTCACCCGGCCGATGGCACTCCACGCAGTGCTGGTTCAAGACTCGCGACACCTGTTTACAATACGTGACAGTGGAATTGACCGCGGGCGTTTTGACTCGACCAATCGCGCAGCCAGTCGTTTCCGTCCCTGCCACACTCACCGTCTTGCCAGCCAATAACTCTTCCAGCGCGATACGCAGATCGTGCCGAGTCGGTTGGCCACGAGTCACTCCCGGCTGATATTGGTCATCGACTCGACCGCGATAGCGGATAGTCAGCGTTTGATCCAGCACGAAGACTTCAGCCATGTGGCGTGCATGGAATTGATCCGCAATCTTATTTCCAGGATCCTTGAGGATTGGAAACTCGATCGCAAACTCGCGGGAAAACTCGTCCACCTCTTTTTGAGAGTCTTGGGAATTACTATTCACCCCAATAAACCGGACATTTTGCGCAGCAAACTCATTGGCCAGCGTATTTAATCGCGGCCCATACTGCCGGGCGAGAGGGCATTCCGTACCGAGAAAGCAGACCACAGTCAGTTGCTTCTTCGCTTGTGCAGTGACTTCGATCACTTTTCCTGCGGTGTCCTGCAACTGGAAACCAGTAATGGTCTGACGCTCGGCTCGAACTGTCACCTCTGCCCCCCACGAAACTCCGGTCATCACGATCAGGCAGGTCAGCATTCGTTGCAAAGATTTGCGGCAGGACATATCGAAAAACTCTTTCAAACGATCTGACCTTGTCTAAAACAGACTCTAACGGAGCTGTCCACACGGAGGCGAAACGAAAATCCAACCTCGGGCAATCTCGGATCGCGAACCCCGCCAAGTCGGCCATTATTGAATACTGGCGCGAACGGCCGGTCATTCACATCAAAGTTCGCCCGGATCTATGATACCCAACCTGAACCGCTACGCTCACCCAGCTCCAAGAATTGTTCCAAAACCTTCGCGATCCATCGACCGACCAAGCGTCTATTTCACGGTAAACGAATAGGTCTTAACATCGGTTTGTGGTGTGCTATCAATTAAGGGTTCTAGATCAGCAGTGTCGGCACGTCTGATGCAATCCCACGGATCGTCCCTGGTCCGAAATAGTCCGATCTTGTCTTGGGGATCGGAGGAAATTCTGCGAAACGACTCGCCCTGAGCGGTGTTGAGTGAACAGTGAAATCATATCGCTGGTCACTCCCGCATTGCTCAAAAGGGTTAGACATGTCGTCATTTCATCGCGGTCGTTCGAAGTGGCATCACATGGCAGTTCTCACTGTCGTGGCCGGACTTGGGATTGGAACGGAGAGCATGGCTTTTGCGCAAGCGAAGCCCGCTGAATCCCGCGAGGCCGATCAGATGTTCCAGAATCTCGATACCAATCGAGATGGCAACCTGAAGATCGACGAGGGCGGGCCGAATACCAGCGCGTTGATGAAAAACATCTTCGAGATGGCTGGAAAGCAGCCTGGTGATACTGTTTCGCGGGCGGAATTTCAGCAGGTCTTTGAAAAACATAAGGCCGGGGCAGGGGGACGCGGCCGTCCCAATCCTTCTGCCGGAGGTCGACCGAATTCTCCCTCTACAGGCCGTCCGGCCCCTGAAAGTGAGACCCCGGCGGATGGGGATGGGCTGCCGCCGATTCTGGCTCAACTGGATGGAAACAGCGATGGGCGGCTGACGCGATCAGAACTGCAACGGCTGACTCAGTTGTTCGAGCAACTCGATTCCAATAAAGACGGTGCCTTAACGGCTGAGGAAATCCGATCGGCGGGCAGCCTGCCGAAATCTGATACCAAGTCGAAGGCTAGTACGAAGCCAGCTCGCAGTGGCAGCGGAAGCGGAAGCGGCACCTCGAAAACAGTAGCCTCTGATCCTGAGGACCGCCCGGCCCCGAAGTCCGCCACCTCAAGTACAACGGGAAGTTCGACGAGTACAACAG
>JAQGHS010000107.1 GCA_028291605.1 Planctomycetaceae bacterium
CCGGACGTCGCATCCTGCGTGAAGTCATGGAAGATTATCCCAATCCGAAGGACATCCCGCGTATTGCCTAACTGCTGGGCCAGTTCGCTCAAGAACTGAATCAGTGGGGCGAAGCGATCGATTCCTACACTGTCATCGTGCGACAGTATCCGGAAAACACACTGGCGGCCGATGCTCAATTCAAGCTGGCCCAATGCTACGAAGAATCGGGCCGGTTCGATGAAGCCCTGGAAGCTTATGTGACCCTGGCTGCGACCTATCCGAAGAGCCCGCTGATTGCGAATGTGATGATTCGTATTAGCGATCACTTCTTCAAGGCGGAGAAGTTTGATATCGCGGCCCAGGTCGGTGAGAAGTTCCTCGAGAAGTTCGAGGGCCATGAGTACGGTTCACGCATCGCCTTCCGTGTTGGCCAGTGCTACTACAAGGCGAAGAACTATACGAAGGCGGGTGACTCGTTCGACCGCTTCGGAAAACTGTTCCCCGAAGATGCGTTGACCTCGTTGTCGCTCTTCTGGGCTGGCGAGAGTTACCGCATGGGTGGCAGCAATTCGATGGCCTTCCGCCGTTACAATCGCTGTCGGTGGGACCATCCTGCCAGTGAAGCGGCCAAGTATGCTCGCGGCCGATTGGCATTGCCTGAAATGTTGCAACAGTTTGAATCTGAGGCCAATTCGGTTGAGGACAACAACTAGTTGCGGTCGTGTTGAGACAACTTTGCTACCCGGATGCACGCGGCATCCGGGTGGCTCACTAAATACGTGACATCGAGAGATACTTCAGCTTATGAGTACGATCTTCTTGTTCCTGTTTCTGCTGCAGGCCGAACCGAGTATCGATGCGATCCCCGGTGGAGGTAAGCCGGCTGCCGGTGCCGCTAAGGAATTACTAGATGCTCCCGGCAACGCAGCGCCGAAAGCCGCCCCAGGAGTTCCGGGTGCTCCAGGCGCCACCGGTCCTGGGGGCGAAACACCACCCGTTGTGACCCGTGACGGGGCCCCCAAGCCCGGCGAACCGGCTTCGGCGAGTGCTGCTCTGCCCGAGAAGGCCGCCGCTGAGACGGAATCGTCTGACAAGGCGCATGTGGAGACGCCGTGGTATATCGACATGTTGAGCTCCGGGTTAATGGGCTACATGATCGACGGCGGGATCTTCATGTGGCCGATTCTCATCCTGGGAATTCTGGCAGTGGGCGTGGTAATTGAACGCTATCGCAGTCTCAAGATGCTGGGAACCGACACGACTCAACTGCGAGCCCAGGTGCTGGAATTGCTGCAGACGGATCGTGTGGAAGAGGCCTTGAAGTTGTGCGACAGCCAGCAGGGACCGGTACCCGCGATTCTGTCGCAGGGACTTCGGAAGCTCCTGTTGCTGCAACGTCTCAATTACGATCCGGGCAAGATTCAGGAGCAGGTCGTCAAGTCGATGGACGACTACGGCGTGCATATCGTGGCGGCTCTGGAACGCCATCTGCCGATCCTCGCGACGGTGTCCAGCGTGGGTCCGATGATCGGGTTCCTGGGTACGGTCCAGGGTATGGTGGTGTCCTTCGCGCAGATCGTCGCCGACTCGCAAGCCGGGACGGGGCAGAACATCGTCGTGTCTGCGGCTGACGGTATCATGGTGTCATTGCTGACGACCGTGCTCGGACTGATTGTCGGTATTCCGGCATTCATCGGGTTCAACTACTTCACGAGCGTTATCAATCGCTTCGTGCTGGACGTCGAAGAGTCTGCCGCGGAATTGATTGAAGCGGTCACCTTGCAGATGGCGTTGGAAGAACAAGAACAAGGGGTCGGAGTTAACTCCTGATCGCTCTTGTCACTTATAAACGCAAACAAAACCTCTGCGTCAGTTCAGAACAGCTTGAAAGATTGCAGTTCTGAACTTCCCACAACCGGTTTTGTCAGGGGTTCTTAGATTGACCTGACCTTAGTCACGCTCCACCGCTTATGAAACTTCGACGTAACAACAATTTTCTGATCGAACCAGCCTCGGCGGCAACAGGGGACATCGCGTTCAACTTGATCGTGTTCTTCCTGGTCTGTGCGTCGACGCAGCCAGATTCCGGGCGCAAACAGATTCTGCCGCGAAGTGAAAACCAGCAGCAGAAGCAAACTGAGCAGATTCAGAATCTGGAAGTTTCGCTGGATCGGAATTCCGTGTCGATCAATACCGAAAAGATCCCGCTGACCGATTTTCCCTCGCGCATTAAACGCAAACTTCAGGGCAAAGCGAAGCCTGAGGATCGGATCGTGGTGGTTAAGAGCACGAAAGATGTGCCTTACCATCACTGGATTGCGATTACCGGTGCGATTGAAGATGGCGGAGGAATTATTACTCTGCAGTTGGAAGAGGAACGCAGCATTCAAGTGCCGTAGGCATATCGTAGCCCGACTCTCTGAGTCGGGTGCTGGAGACTGAGATTGTTCCCGACTCAGAGAGTCGGACTACTGGAAATACTCCCGACTCAGAAAGTCGGGCTACGGTGATAAAGACCCGCAATGAAGATTCCCCGCAAAAAATTTCAGGCGACAGTGCCCAGCGTGGCGATGGGGGACATTGCGTTCAACCTGTTGATCTTCTTCGTGATCCTGGCGCGCGCTCAGGATGACAGCCACATTAAATGGGAACCAGCCTCGACGCCGAAGGTGGAACAAGTCAAAAGTATCGGTGTCAGCGTCGTCGTTGATATTGATAGCAAGCTGTATCTCAATGGCCAGGAAATCGGCGAGTCGCAGTTGTCCGCGGCAATCGAAAAACTGTTGGGGAATGCCCCTGCCGGCAAGCGAAGCGTGCTACTCAAGGTTCACCGCAACACCACGGCATTGCGCTTCGAACCCGTGATTGAAGCCGTCAGCCAGGCGGGTGGCGATCTGGTGCATATCCTGGAAGAGAAGTCCCTACAACCCAAGAAATGACACTCAGCGTCTGAAAAACGCAACGCTGAATTCGTGACGAATTAAGGACCGAGAGCTCATGCCATTTTCATCATCAGATCCTGCAGAGCCGGCCTCTGGCTTGCGACGAGACATGCATCGCGCCCGTGAAGGTGCGTTTGCCACGACGGCCGAATTGCGTGAGTTCGTGCATAACCTGCGCGGCAAGAGTCCTCAGGAAGTTCTGGGGGCTGTGGCCAATAGCGGATTGGCTCAGGGGGTGGTTCTGGCGACGCTTGGTACGATCGCGTTGATCGCGGTCTTCACGGTGATTCCTTACTCACTGTATGGAGGCAAGGCTGCAGCCAAGGCGGCTTTGGAGGCCAAGAAAGTTGCGGCGGCAAAAGAGAGCGCAGAATCGACGGCGGAAGCCAGCGCGGATACGGCCGCCTCGAAGACTGACAAAGCCGCTCCCGCTTCGAAAACGGCAGAGGGGAATGCCCAGCAAACGTTGGAGAAGATGGGCGAGAGCGAAACGAAGCAAGCCGATCCGAAGACCAATCCGCTCGACAACCTGGATGACCTGCTCGATACCAAGAAGTAACTTTGCAGCCGCGTGCGGCCGTTTGCTGAAGGCCGCTCATCCCCAGTCACTGTGTGCCACTATTGAAGTCGTCAATTGTCTGAATCGACCATGCCATCCACCTCGATCTATCGACGTCCCGCGTTTCTGGCGACAGCCGCGTACGCGCTCGTTTGGCTGGGTGTCATCCTCGACTTGATGGCCTTCGACCAATTGCCCGTTTGGGTTCGCCTGATCGGACTGATCCCGGGCCTCATCATCAGCGGTGTCTGGGTCCAATGGAGTCGCCGGCAATCCCCCATCACTCTGGCCATCGTCGCCAGCATCGCCTACGTGCCGTGGTGGGCAGGTCTGGTGGTCTTCGCCGAATGGCTCGCCTGGGACAGCTTACGAGTTTCGGTCGCCCAGCTGGGGTTGGCTGGGGCGTATGTGACCGGACTGCTGTGGGTCATCTGGGGCCTCGAGCGTGCCGCTCAACATTATGAAGGTCTCCGGACGCAAAAACGCCTGCAGGCGGGAGGCTCGACCTATGAGCAGGCCCAGGTGGTGCGTGAAACGGAATCCGAAAAGCCGGTCACCAATCCGCTCGATCCGGCAGCCTGGTATTACGGTCGTCGCAGCCGCAAGTTGAATCAGTCGATCACGGCACTGCTGACCTATTCATTGGCGTTTTCGATCCTGATGATTCTGGCGACTCAACTCGGCGGCTGCAGCGAAATCTATGAGATGCCGGCCGGTGGTGGCGAGCAAAAGCAAATCGCGCAAACCGTCAAGATTCAGAAGGTGATCAAGAAGAAGTTCGTGATCAACCCGTTCAGCTCGATCATCTTCAGCCCGCCGCCGATCGATGAAGTGAAGCTGCAATTGCAGGAAGTCACCGCTCACCTGTATGCCGTGGGTTATGGCCAGGGTGAAGGGGCCGGCTTTGCCGGGGGAACCAACAAGGGCAAGGTGCGGTTCATTCGTCTGGAATATGCCGGCGGTGACTGGGACCAGGACTTCGGCGTCGGTGCCGACTTCAACATGCTGTCCGAGTACGGCATTCGAACCAAGCAGAAGATCAACTCCGAAACGGAATCGCGTTCAATCAGCCAGTTGCGGAATTTCCCGATTGGCAAAAGTCCTCCGTTTGTCTACATGACCGGGCAGCGCAGCATCTCGATCACGGAATCCGAACGGAAGATCTTGCGCGAGTATCTGCTCGATAAGCACGGCATGATCTTCTGTGACAATGGCGGCAGCCGGCATTTCCATAATCAGTTTCTAGAGCTGATGAATCGCGTGCTGGAAGGCAAAGTCGAACCGGTCGCGGTGCCGCTGGACGATCCCATTCACAGCATTCCGTTCAAGATCCCCTTCCTACCGTACGTCGCACCACACGGTGGCAAAGAGGCGTTGGGGTGGAAGGTGGATGGCCGCTGGGTGGCGTACTACAGCCCCGGCGATATTGCAGATGCCTGGAGCGATGGCCATGCTGGCGTGAAGACCGAGATCTGGGAGTATTGCTTCCAACTCGGCACCAACGTGATCTTCTATGCGCACGTTGAGTACAACAA
>JAQGHS010000120.1 GCA_028291605.1 Planctomycetaceae bacterium
GAGACGTTGTCGGCGGGTATCTTCACGCTGCCGATCCACGGCACGCTTGCTTTGACTTCGGATGGATCGTTCACTTATCCGCCGAACGCAAACTTCCACGGAACCGACACCTTCAGCTATCGCGCCACCGACGGTACGGCCAACAGTAATGTGGGCACGGTGCAAATCACAATCAATCCTGTGAATGATGCACCTGTAGGAGCCAATGACACCTACAGCACTTTATCTGGTGCGACGCTGACGATTCCCGCCAATGGCGTCCTGACCAACGACACTGACGTCGACGGTGACACGCTGACGGCGACCACGGTCACCAACCCCGCCCACGGTACGCTGAACCTGAGTACCAATGGTGGTTTCACCTATACACCCGCGGGTGGCTTCGTTGGTACGGACACCTTCACCTATCAGGCGAATGACGGTACGACCAATAGCGGACCCGTCACGGTGACCATCCAGGTCAACCCTTCCAATACGGCCCCCGTTTCGGTGAACGACGCGTACAGCATCGGCGAGGACGGTGTCTTAACGGTCACGAGTGCCGCCGGCGTGCTGTCGAATGATACCGATGCCGACGGCGACACCCTGACGGCGAGTTTCGTGGCGTTGCCACAACATGGAAGTTTGGCACTCAATACGGATGGCTCCTTTACTTACACACCGGTTGCGAATTTCAATGGAACCGACAGCTTCACCTATCATGCGAACGACGGCTCGGTCAATGGGAATACGGCAACGGTCAACCTGACAATCAACGCGGTGAATGATCTACCGGTCTCGTTGAACGACGCGTACACGATCGCTGAGGATGGTGTCTTGGCAGTCCCAGCAGCCGGCGGTGTGCTGTCAAATGACACCGATGCGGAAGGGAATACCTTGACCGCCGGAGTGGTCTCGCTGCCGCAACACGGAACATTGTCGCTCAACACGGATGGCTCGTTCACCTACACACCGGTCGCGAATTTCAATGGGACGGATAGTTTCACCTATCGTGCGAATGACGGAACAGGTAACGGAAATACCGCGACGGTCAACTTGACGATCACCGCGGTCAATGACGCCCCGGTTGGAACGAGTGATACCTACAGCACGACGCAGGGCGTGGCGTTGATCGTACCGGCAGCCGGCGTACTGACTAATGACACGGACGTCGACGGCAATTCGCTGACGGCCACCACCGTGACGAATCCCACGCACGGGACGTTGGCTCTGAACAGCAACGGTTCCTTCACCTACACGCCGACAGCCGGCTTCACGGGTGGTGACAGTTTCACTTATCAGGCGAATGACGGCACGACCAACAGCGGACCCGTCACGGTGACCATCCAGGTCAACGCGCCGGCCAATACCCCGCCGGTCTCGGCGAACGATGCCTACACCGTCAACGAGGACAACGTGTTGACGGTGGCAGCCGGGCAAGGAGTGTTGGTGAACGACACCGACGTTGACGGTAATGCACTGACGGCGACGATTGTGTCGCTGCCGGCACACGGTACCGTGACGCTCAATGCTGACGGATCGTTTACTTACACGCCGGCCGCAGATTTCAATGGCAGCGATAGTTTCACCTATCACGCCAATGATGGGACGGTCAACGGCAACACGGCGACGGTCAACCTGACGGTTAACCCACAGGGTGAAGCACCAGTCGTCACGACCACCGCCGGTCACCGCACGGTCAAGGGACATCGCAAGCTGGTCCTGGATCCCGGGGCGAACGTGACCGACGCCGATTCGACGAACTTCGGCGGCGGGAATATTCGGGTCGCCATCCTGAATGGTGACGGTTCGGTCCCGGGTGCCCGGGACCAGCTCACCTTCCTCCGTGGCGGAGCCAACCGCGGCCGGGTGAATATCCACCGTGGCGACCTGCGGGTCGGTAAGGTTGTGGTGGGAACATACACGGGCGGTCTCAATGGGGCTCCGTTGCAGATCGAACTCAATTCGAACGCGACCATCGAACGCGTACGCACGGTTCTGCAGAACATCATCTTTAGAGGCACGACCCGGCACGGTGGACCACGTATCGTCACGATCCAAGTGACGGACGAGACCCATCTGGCCAGCAATATCGCGACGAAAACTGTCGACGTCACCTGATTCGTCAGGTGACTAGACGCGGGAAGGCCCTCTGGAATCTAGGCTCTCAGGGGGCCTTTCTGTTTCTTTGCCCGTCAGTGGCCCCGACCCCAGCTTTAAGGATTAGCCACGGAAGGCCCAGCCAAATTCATGGGACTTATGGGACGCCATCGGCGGAATGCTTTGCAGGACAATGCCATTCTGCAAAAATGCCTCGCATGAGCGAACTGGATCTTTACGATTACCACCTGCCTGATGAGTTAATTGCCCGCGAGCCCCCCCTGCGTCGTGAAGCGGCACGGTTGCTGGTGATGCACCGGGATAGCGGGCGGATCGAACATCGGACGATTGCTGATCTGCCCGATCTGCTTCTACCCCAAGATCTCCTCGTCTTAAACGACACGCGCGTTCTGCCCGCACGTCTGGTCGGCCGGCGGGCGGCTACCGGCGGCCGCTGGGAGGGACTGTTTCTCAAGTCACCTCGCCCCGGCACCTGGGAGGTGATTGGTCAGACCCGCGGCAAACTGGTAGTGGGAGAGAAACTGATCGTCCCGGTCAGGAACTCGGAGGCCACGGACTCAACATCCCCCTCCGAATTGCGACTGACTCTCATTGAAAAATTGCCGGACGGCGGCTGGCTGATGCAACCTGATCTGCCCGGGACGCACGTGGAACTCCTGGGACAATTCGGGCAGGTGCCACTCCCTCCTTACATGGAACGTGATACGGCGACGGCCGCAGATCGCGAACGATATCAAACGTTGCATGCCCGACATCCCGGTTCCGTTGCCGCCCCGACTGCGGGATTGCACTTCACTCCGGAACTTTTAGCAGCCTGCCGCGAGCGAGGCATCCACGACACTTATGTCACTCTGCACGTCGGCTTGGGAACATTTCGTCCGATCTCCGTCGAGCGACTGGCCGACCACGTGATGCATTCGGAATGGTGTGAAGTTCCGGTCGCCACCGTGGAACGCATCCAGCAGACGCGCGCAATCGGAGGCCGTATCGTCGCCGTCGGAACCACCTCGGTCCGATCCCTGGAGACAGCCAGTCGAACAGGACAGTTGGGAGGCTTTTCCGGAGACACTCAACTCTTCATCCAGCCCCCCTATCAATTCCGCACCGTGGATGTGATCGTCACCAACTTCCACCTCCCCAAATCGACCTTGCTGGTCCTACTGTCGGCATTCGTCGGCCGCGAGCGATTGCTGGATGCGTATGCTGAAGCGATCTCAGAACATTACCGTTTCTATAGTTACGGCGATGCAATGCTGGTGCTGTAAGCGGCATTCCCGCGAATTCTGTAGCGCAGACGATTTTCTTGCACGGAATCGCGGCTGAAACCCCACTATTACTGGTGAAGGTTCGTGACTGTCGCTGCGCTGTGTGAAGACCAGGTGAGCCCGGTGGCATAAGCCCCGGGATTCTGCACTCCACGTAACTGGCGTCTTTACGAAGAAGAATCCGGGGGCTTACGCCGCCCGGCTCACCTGCCGATGTTTTTATTCGCGTCTCCTTCGGGCCCCGCGATGCTGTTTGGAATAAAATCATGCGATTAACATTACGCACACTGCTCGCCTACCTCGACGATCTGCTCGAACCCAGCCAGGCCAAGGAACTCGGGGCCAAGATCCAGGAAAGCGAGATGGCCTCGGAGCTGGTCTCGAAGATCCGCGACGTCATTCGCAAACGGCGGCTGACCGCCCCGGTCGTCAGCGGTCCCGGTTGCGATCTGGATGCCAATCTGGTCGCCGAATACCTGGATAACACGCTCTCGCCGGAAGGGGTCACGGACCTCGAGCAGATCTGCCTGGATTCCGATGTCCATCTGGCCGAAGTGGCGGCCTCACATCAGATTCTGACGCTGGTACTCGGCGAACCGGTCGACATCGGGCCCCTCAGTCGCGAACGCATGTATGCCCTGGGCGAAGCGGCGAAAAGTACGACGCCGGCACCAGTCGCCACCACGATCGCGGGCCAGAGTGCCACCGTGGCCATGAAGCCTACGGCTGCCGCAGCCCCCGCTGCTGCTGGCCTCAGTCCTGCAGTCAAACCGGTCGCGGGATCACGTCTGACGCCGACGTCGGTTTCCGCCGCACCACCCTTCGAGGATCCGCTCGCCGAGCGCAAGGCTGAAGAACCGTTTGACCGGACCATTCCCGATTACTTGAGGGCCCCGCCGTTGTGGAAGCGGGCTCTGCCGCTGGCCATCGCCCTGCTGGTGATTGTCTGGCTGGGAGTCCTGTTCCGAGATCAGGAAATGGTCAGAAGCATCCTAGGTGGCAAGGCACCGCCAGTAGCGCCGCTTCAAGTTGCCGATGCCAGTGGAAACGGAGCGGCCAAGGTCGCAGACGAGGCAGCGGTGCCAGCGAAGGACGGAGCACCAGCCAATCAAGCCCCGGCCACAGAGCAACTGGTTGCCGAAAATCCCGAAAAAATGGCCAAAAAGACTGCACCAGAAGCTCCCGGAGAACAGGTTGCCGCGGTCACCGACCCCAAGTCCGCCAAGCCCTCGATCGATCCGCCACCGCCCGCTGACGCGGAAGATCTCGTTAAGCCAACCAAGCCGACCCCGGCAACGAAACCAGCCACTCCCGCACCCGAAGAGGAGCCATCTCCATTCCAGGCCCCCGGAACGGCTGTCGCCAAGGCCGATACGACTGCCACGAAGACCAAAGCCCAAACAAAACCACCCGTGACTACGCCCAATCCGGCTCCGCCGGAAGCGACACCTGCCGTGCGCAGCAATCCGGCCCAGTACGTCAGCCCGGATGGCATCGTCGTACACTATGACGCCGATCGAGCCGGCTGGTACCAACTGCCGCATCGGTCGCACGTGTTCGCCGATGACGCCCTGGCGGTACCGGAACCCTTCGATGCGCAAATCCAGATGGGTCGCGAAAAGCATCGTTTGACCGTCATGGGCCCGGCCGTCGTCGGCGTGACCGATCCGATGAAAGACTTGCCGATGGGGATCAATCTGCTCCGCGGACGAGTCATCCTGCAGCCAGCCGAAACAACTGAGGCCGCGGGCGGTGCTCCCGCGGCGCCGGTGAAAATGCTGTTGTCCGTCCAAGGTTCCACCTGGCGCCTGGAATTGGCCGATCCGGCCACCCGCTGCGGAATCGAAGTCATTCCACGTGAACCACGCCAACTCGAAGAGGATTTTCAAGGGCACGGCTGGCACGGCAATTTGTACGTCTGGAGCGGTTCCGTCAAAGTCACCAATAGCGAAGGCCAGGAACAGACATTGACCGCCCCGGACAGCCTGGTGCTGGCCGCCGATCCCCACCATCCCAATGCCGATCCCACCAACTCCAAGGACCTGCCGAACTGGGACCGTCGGTTGTCGACGATTGCCCAGAAGAATGCGCGACTCTTTGCAGATGAGTTTAAAGCCGACGAATCGTCAGCTCATGACGCGCTGCTGGGACTAGTGGACAGCCGTGTGTATGCCCTCTCGCGACTGGCCGTCTCCTGCCTGGGACTGGTCGGCGATTATGAAATGATGCTGGAAGTGCTGGACCGGAATGAGCATCACGAATCGCGAGTGGAAGCCATTAAATGTTTGCGTGTCTGGGTGAATCTGGAACCTGAGAACCGCGTAAAGCTCAAGGAAGCGATTGCCGCCAAGTTCTACCCGCAGGAAGTCGACGTCGTCTATCGATTGATCTGGGGGTTTCAGGAACAGGACGCGCGAAGCAAGCAGACTTCGGAACTACTCATTGACTGGCTGGAACACGACCGCCTGGCGGTTCGCGAGCTCGCGTGGTTCTATATTAAGTCGCTGACCAATCGCAAGTTAGAAGTCTTTGACGCCCGCGGCACGCCGGTGCATATTAATGCGGCCGTGCAAAAGATCCGCAAGATCCTGGAAAAGGACGGGACATTGCTGCCACCGTTGCCGATGCCAGTCAAAGCCGGTGCCGCGGCGGAGAACAAGTAGAGGTTGGATGGCCGTAGGACGGGCAAGAGTGCCCGTCTGTATTGGCAGTCGAACTCGCAGACGGGCAAGAGTGCCCGTCCTACTTAAGATCGGCCGCGAGCCGCTCGATAACCGTATTCGATCGCAAACCAGTTCGCGAAGCGTTCGCGTTCGCGATAGGTCGTATTGCGTGGATCGTTTAGATGACCGACTTCATGGATCAGGACATTATTTAAATAAAAGTCCTTGATCGACTCGGCCGTCCACGTCAACGTCCAGTAACCGTCCCGCTGAGCCCAGGTCGCGCCGAACATCCGCGCTTCGATCTGCTGCGCCGGTTTGGGGGGAACTGAATAGAGCTCTACTAAATTGCTTTCGATCGGATACAGGTAGACCGACTGCCCCCATTGCATTCCATAGCAGGGAAACGCCCGTCGTTTGCGTGTCATGCGACTAAACTGGACGACTTCCAGATCGCGCGTATATTGCCGCGGCAGCTGAGCCAACCGCTCGCGGACCTCGGCCTCCGTCACTGGGTGAACATAGTCCACTCCGGCAGGCTGAACGGCAATTCGCAATGCTCCCTGGCCGTGCGGTTCGTGCCAGACTTCCGGTGCATTGTAAGGCGCGCTACTGCCGCTACGATTCGCCCGCTGCCGATACGCCACCGCCGGCTTCGTCACCACACGAGCTGCTCCGTGACCGGACTGTTCGCGCGCATGATGAACAGCGGGATTGAACGGTAGTGAGGAGCGGGATGACATGTTGGCAATCACCTCTGGTGGGTCTCAATGGGCGCACTTACACCCATTAAGCAATTTCGCGGAGAGATCCAGCCACGCCTCCTGAGGGGCCAGATTTTGGCTGCCTGGCGCTTCAGTCGACATGCCAGCGAAACAATTGCGTGTTCCGCAGTCGCACGTCTGACGCCAGACAGCAGACTCACATTCGTCGGGGAGATCGAAATCAGAGTCTGATTAAATAGTATGCAGGGTGTGAACCAGTCACAAGGTGTACACCATAAGTAACGAGTTTCTAATCAGTTACCCCCTCCCCTGCAATCGCATCAACAACAACTGATTTGTTGGCATGCGGGGCTTATGGCGGATGCCGAAGAGGTAACGCTCGCAGAAGCAAGATCTTACGGAAGCGTCAGGAACGGAACTCGAAAATCAACCCGCATCGCGAGGACTAGTTCCGTACAGCACAAATCTTAAAGCATTTGGCTGTAAGTAGTTACAGAACAACGGAAGGAAAACTCCCTTGTGTAGGCTGCTACGCGACCTCGACTTCAACTTCGCGAATGACCTTGCCCCGATTCAATTCGGCGACAACCGCGAGACATTCTCGAGCGGCGTCGGCGATATTTTCCAATGCTTCCTGCTCGGTTGCACCTTGAGAATGGCAACCCGGAAGACCGGGTATTGAGACGGCGAATCCTTCTTCGGATTGTTCGACGACAACTTGATATTTCAGAACCATTAGTCGAATCTCCTGGACGGTTGCGACCGTTCAGAGTCATTACACCTTGAGCGGCAGGCAATGAGATACGCCCAATGCCGGACAGGATTGTCCGGCCTCCTTTGGCTCTCGGGGGTCGGGCGTACGTTAGCCGTTACGGGCCGACGGCGCCGATGTAGGGTTCCGCAAAGCCGATCGCGGGGGCATCGCGTTGGGGGCTCGTTGTTGAGGGCGACAGGAAACCGAGACTGTCAGGTTCCTCGCTGGCAAACTGATACTTCACGGCACCCTGGCCACCGTTTCCAAATATCACGAGATTCGGATCCAGCATTGGTTTGCTGGTCCAGTTGTTCCCGCTTTGCCCGATCAGCCCGGCAAAATCACTGGGGACGTAGCCCTTCTCCATGACAAAATCGGGGCCTTCGATCTGATCAAACAGATTGTTATAGAAGGCGATTTTCTCCGACTTTCCGGTCGGCATGGCGGAGAATACCACCGCCTGCTTCAGCTTGTAGAACGTGTTATTCGCCAGCCCGAATTCCTTCAGCGTGAGTTTCTCACCGCGGAATCGGACTCCGCAATCAACCTTGAAGAAGATCGTTTTCATCAACTTGACGTCTTCGCAATCGGTGTCGACGACAACCCCTTCAGCCATCGGCCCGAGCAATCGGCAGTTATCGATGGTGATAAACCGCGTTGGCGACGAACCCTTGGTGATCGTGATTCCCACCGCGGCCGGTTTCGAGAGCCTGAATGTCACGTTGTCCAGCAACACGCGATTGGTGGTATCACCTTCTGCACCTGCCAACACAATGCCTTGTTTTCCAAATCCCGTGAGCAGACAGCGCGAAATGCCAACCTGAGGCAATTTTCCAGACAACCGAACGCCGATATCTCGCCCTTCGGCATTCAGGTTGAAACCTTCAATACTCAAGCCCTTGGCATCGGCAATATCCAACAGCGGATCCGGGCCAGGTGCCCCCGCGATCGTGGGTCCCCCTTCATCGTCAGCATAAATCCGAGTTCCCGGGGGAAGGTCGGCGAACGACAAGGGTTCAGAATAGACCTTTCTGCCAGTCACTTTGATGACCGGTTTGCTGGCCCCGCCTTCACGCAAGGCATCCAATGCCGCGCTGATCGATTTGAATTTTCCGGCCCCCACCACGTACTCGGCGACTTTATCGCGCTTCCTGGTCGGAACTTTTTTCGGAGCCCAGATGCGCATGTAATAGGACACCGTCAGGACCAGGAACACAAAGCCGACGACGCCGGCAGCAATCATCCGGGCCGACTTATTCTTCAGCAGTTTTTCAATCGCTTCTTTGTTCGCCTTGTACTTCGCAGATTGTTTGATCGTCGAAGCAGACGACGGCTTGATGGCCGTGTTGGTTTCGTGCGTGACAGTAAATTCCGAGGGATCAAAACTCCCAAAGTCACCAAACTGTGATTCTGGCTGCGGTGCAGTGGCGACGGAAACCGGAGGCGCCATCACGGGAGCCGACATCGGCGCTGACTGGGCGACGGGCATTGCCGGTGGAGCCGCCGGTGGGCTGACCGGCTGAGCCCGAGCAACAGTGGGCATCACTTGCGGAAACTGTGGAGACACAGGAGCAGCAGCAGGCCACGCCGGGGGCGCCGTTACCACTGGGCCGGCCATGGGAACGACAGGTGCGGGTGGCGCAACCGGGCGGGCCATCGGCGGGACGACAGATGCCGTAGGGGGCGGAGGCCCTCTGCCATGCACTCCCGATCCACTACCGCTGGCGGCAACCAGCATCGAATTCTTTTCACGCCACTCGGCATCGCCAAATTCCACCAGCCATTTGGCCAGAGCTTCCTGGACTTCCGTCGCCGTCTGATAGCGATCCTCGGGCTTCTTCTCCATCATCTTGCGGAGAATGGCAGTCAGCGTACCAGGGACGTCCGGGCGCTCTTTTTCAACCGCGGTCGGCTGCTTTGTCTGGTGGAATAATAAGCGTTGGGCCAGCGAGCCTTCCGGGAACGGGGGATGTCCTGTCAGGATGAAATAAAACGTGCATCCCAAGCTGTAGATGTCCGTTCGGACATCGACGTTATGGCTGTTCAAGGCCTGTTCGGGTGACAGATAATCGGCCGTTCCGAGAACGCGCTCATCGTGCTGGATGGTCAGTGACGCCTCTTCGTCATCCTTCCCCGTGGGATCAAAGAACATGGCCAAACCCATGTCCAGAATCTTCACGACTCCGCGTTTGTCAACCAGGATATTGCCCGGCTTGATATCGCGATGAATCATCCCCTCTTCGTGCGCGTGACTCAGCCCTTCAGCCGATTGCCGCATGTACTCGGCACAATGCACATAATTCAGCGGTCCCTTGGAAACCACCAACTCCAGCAGGCTTTGCCCTTCGATGTATTCCATCACCAGGAAATGCACTTTGCCTTCCTGGTCGACGTCGTAGGCCCGCATGATGTTGGGATGATCGAGCGACGCGACGGCCTGGGCTTCACGATGGAAGCGTTCCAGGTAGGACGAATCCTCGATCCGCGACTGAGGCAAGACCTTGATCGCCACGCGCCGCCGCATCAGCGTATGCTCGGCCAGATAGACGGCACTCATGCCACCGCTGCCCAGCAGTGAAATCAGCTTGTACTTACCGAGGAAAAATCCCTTGTGCTTCCCCTGCAGCAGCTTGTCAATCTGCCATTTGCTGAGCAGATTGCTGCCCACCAGTTCATCGACGATCTTGTCCGTGTCCCGAATATCCTTGCCAGTCTCTTCGAAGGTCTGCCAGAACTTCTTGAGCTGACTTTCTTCGACCAGCCCGCTTTGGCGCACGGCTGAGAGAAAGGAGTCGGCACTGGGCTTCGGAGGCATCGAATGGTCTCGGCACGGCCTGGGAGACACGTCTTCAACGATGCATCAGTTCGCACAGGAACAGGGATGGCATCTGTTGACGAAAACGTGGCATGCTGGAGTCATCTGTGGCGGACAATTCCGCCTTGATTTCAGGTCTCACCGATCTGTGAGCGGCAAACATCCACCCGCCAGAATCAGCATTCTTACTGCCGAATGACATATTCTGCAGTCTTACCAGCAGACCTAGACTCAACAGGTTTGTCGAGGTCCAGCAGGCAACCAATAACTTACCAATCCCGCGTCACCAATTCCAGCCCCTCACGGCGTTGCCGAGGCCGAGTTTTCGATTCGCGGCATTGTCGTGTTCTTGTCACAGAGGATCAGATTACAGGAATCAACTGTTGATATTGTCACATCTGATCAAAACTGTGTGCAGCGAAAGATCACGAACGACGCGCTCCCGCACAGGCAGTGCCGCGACAATCGCTCCAATGCGTCCAAATCTTCACGCAATATTAAAATCATCCAGATTGATGTCATCGCCACCGGCCGGAGGGGGTGCGGGTGGTGCCGGTCGCGGCGGCGGCGGGGCCGGCGGACGAGGGCCCCCACCTGGCGGAACAGGCCCTGGCGGCCGAACTCCGGGTGGCGGGGGAATTCCCGGGCGGGGCGGTGGCCCCGGCGGCATCGGCGGACGCGGCGGCCCTCCCCCAGGCGGCATTCCAGGTCCCCCTGGACGCGGGGGCGCTCCTGGTGGGGCCATGGGACGTGGCGGACCACCCGGCCCCGCGGCAACTCCCGGAACACCCGGACGAGGCGGCATACCCGGAGGCATCGCGCCGGGTGGAACTGGAGCTCCCGGTGGGCGTGGCGCTCCGGGCGGGGGTGACCCCGGACGAACTGGCATGGCCCCGGGAGGAATTCCCGGCGGCAGCCCCGGTCGAGGAGGCTGCCCAGGTGGCACCGGCATGGGCGGTCGAGCCCCCGGCGGGGCGACTCCGGGCGGTAGCATGCCGGGCGGCAATCCGGGACGTGGTGGAGGCATCCCCACGGGGATCGATTGCGGCGGTCTTCCCGGGGGAACCCCAGGTGGCATTGGCCCGGGACGGGGAGGCACGGCCCCGGCAGGCGCGGGTGCTGGGGGCGGTGGAGCAACCGGCGGAGCAACGCCAGCAGCCGGAATTTGAATCGGTTTCGGAGCAGCCGGCACAACCGGTGCAGCAGGCGCTTTGCCCCCCTCCGCAGCTGCGGCTTTGGCCATTTCCCCCATCTTCGCATCGGTCCGGCTGTCACGACGGTCATTGAGCGCAGCCTCCTTCAGACCCTCGTTCTCCTTATCAGCGACCCGCTGCTCCATGATCTTCTCAGGAGGCTCTTTGAAAAACGTCACATTGCGGATCTCGGCAAGCAATTCGTTAAAGGACTTCTGTCGCTTTTCAGGCTTCTTCGCCAGCATTTTCAAGACAACCCGATCCATCTCAGGCGTCACGTTGCTGTTGAAATTGGAAGGCGCCGGTGCGGGCTCGGATAAGTGCTTCTTTAGTAAGTCGTTGGGAGTGAATCCTGCAAATGGCGTTTTGCCCGTCAGGAGTTCGAACAGCGTAATTCCGAAGTTATAGATGTCTGTCCCCGGCCCTAGATGCAGGCACTTGATCTGCTCGGGAGCCATATACGTCCGGGTCCCCTGGATCAGTTTCTTGCGGCTCGGCAACATGGCCGCGATGCCGCTGACCGGCTTCGCGGCGAGCGAAAAGTCGATGACCCGCAATTCAGCCGCTTTGCTGAACAGAATGTTATCGGGCTTCAAATCCTTGTGCAGCCAGCCCCGTTCGTGAATATGAGCCATCGCCGCGGAGACTTGTTCCACGAGTCGCTTCAGCCTGACGTGGACACCGAGCAGATCAGTCTGCATCTGCGATTTCAGGTTCGGGGCTCGGAAGAGCTCCATTAACATGAATCCATTTTTCTTGTCCATCACGACACTTTTGAACTTCACGATGTTCGGATGGTCCAACGTGGCCAGCACTTTCGCTTCAAACTTCAAGGAAGCCTTCTGGACCGGATCCTTGAACGCTTCGGGAAGCAACAGCTTCATCGCGTATTTTTCGTTGGAACCCTGCTCGACAACTTCCCAGATCTGAGTCTGACCGCCCGTGGCAAGGCACGTAGTCAGTTTGCAGTTTCCGATAATCAGTTCGCCTTCAGACACGGATCAGGCTCCCCTCGAAACAGTGCAGGTCAATGAATGGGCGTTCGCCCGCATGGAGACCCGTCACGGCCTCAACGCAATGTTATGAATTATCTGTGTGATCGGAACGGCGAGTTGTTGTCAGGATGCGCGATACGACAACTGGCCGGGATCAAAGAACTCGGATTGCTGCCACTGACGACATTCGCGGATCTGTCTGGAGAATTGACTTCAAACCAAATCCGCAACAGCCCCGACGGGCCGCGATTCATCCAGACTAGAAAGAACTAGGATGATTCGTCAACCGAGGTTGATGCGAAATCGCCTCCGCCGGGGCGATCTGATGTCGGTGGAATCCCATTAACCAGTAGGATGGCCGCCTCGGCCGTCTTCTTTTCTGTAGCCTGACTCTCCGAGTCGGGTAGTCTTCGTACGAATGCACCCGACTCAGAGAGTCAGGCTACAGGCTCGGCTGGCGCCTCGCGATCAGAATTCGACGGCCGGGGCGGCCATCCTACGACTCACTACGACCAGAACCACCCGCGATCGGTTTTCTCTGGCGAAATCCTTTGTCCGATTCGATCCGCGAATTCTGCCGCATCCAAGGCGACCAGCGAACTGATCTCCACCGGCGTCGCTTCGGGAATCTCCCACCCCGCCTCTTCCGCCCAGCCCAGATGCAAATTCACGAGACTTCGCCGGACATCATCTGGCGAGTGGACCCCGTCAGCATTCTTGAGTGGGTTGAATTCGCGAGTCCGGTCCGCTTCCACGATCAGCGCCTTGCTGGCCTGCGGCAGAATGTCAAAAATGAAACGCTCGAATTTATAAGCATTCGGCTTTTCGGGTGTCGTGAGCCCCTCGCCGGGCACATAAGACGGCACGGCTTTGTGAGCGATATGGAATGGCAACTGCCACTGGCCATTCGCCAGACGCTCGAGGAATTCCCGGCTGAAAACATGAATGGCCGTGCTGCCAGCCCACAACTCAAGATCACCGCTCGCGGTCTTTCGCTCGGCAACTTCATCGGGCAAATCGCTGTATTCGATGATCTGTGTCACGCCATCCACATCGACGGCAATCCCCATCTTTTCGGCCGCCGACCGCTTCGCAATGACCTTTGTCGAAACCTCGGCCCCAGACCGCTCATGCCAGCCGAGATACGCCGGATCACAAACTATCGCCAGCGGATTATCCACCTGATGGTAATACAGGTACTCAATCCCGCGATCCTGCATATTCTCCAGCAATCCGGCGGTCGACAGCGCCTGCAGCAGACCCCCGTGACCGTCGGGACTCATCGCCAACTGGCCAGCATCTGACAGCAACAATTGCCCCGACTGAGCATCCACGGCCGGCATATTGCCTTGCTGGAAGAAATAGACGTCGGCTTTGGGCAATCCGAAGAACCGATGCTTCTGGAAGAATGCGACCGTTTCGTCATGTGTCGCATCACTCGTCATAATGTAGTAGGGGATCGTATGCCCCGCACGCTGAGCCCGCGCGAGTAGTTGCTCGCACAGCAACTGAAACAGCGGAGCATCGGAAACAGGAGCCAGCGGATACATCCCCTTGGGATGATTATACCCCAGGCGCGTCCCCTGCCCTCCCGCGACGAGAATCGCACCCACCTGCCCGGCGCGTAACAACTCCTCACCACGCTGCTCGGCAGTCTTCCACTCCGCCTGCTCGGCAGCCGTCCGCGGCAATCGCACGAGAGAACTCGGCGGTTTGGCCCGATAGGCGCGCTGCGCGGGAGTTTCTTCCTCTGCGGAGTGGTGGGATTTCTGCTGCGCCAGCAGATCGGTCAGTTGATCAAAGTCAACAGATTCGATCTGCGCAGCAAATGCGGCCTGTTGTCGAGGGGTGAGTTCGTCCCAGCCCGTCAACAGGTGATCCTGATGATAGAAGTCGAGACGTTCCGCGATGGTTAACGGCAATATACGAATCATGAGACCTCCGTTCCTTCTTTGGTCTCGCCATGAATTGTGATCAGCTTGAGCAAATTTTGCTGAATTTTCTGTAATCCAGCAAGATCGCTTCACGAATGCAGGGCTCCAACGATTGATCCGCCTGGATCAACCAGCCTTGGCCATCGAGGATGTTCACGGCGAGTCGCATGAATCCCAATTGGATGGGTTTCTTGTATAATCAAGTCAAATTCAGCATCAATAAGAGCAGGTTTTGTGCCAGCCAGTCGCCCGCAAATTGATTTACAGTAACCTGCCATTCGCGAGGAGAATCCGTCAATCCACCATGGACGCAGAACCTTCAGCCGCAACATCATCCGACGCACGCTTGCCCGCGGTGCAGCTCTTTACCGACGGCGCCTGCAGCGGCAATCCCGGACCTGGCGGCTGGGCCTACATTCTGCGTCACCCCCAGACAGGAACCGAGCGTGAAGGATCGGGGGGGCTCGCCGCGACAACCAACAA
>JAQGHS010000312.1 GCA_028291605.1 Planctomycetaceae bacterium
TCACAAGAGGATCTCAAGTCGGACCAGGCCGCCGCTCGGGAAGAGAAAAGAAATGAGTCTGCAGCCGCAATCGCCGAATGGAAAACGCGACGCGTTTCACTGATCTTCCGCGACGGGAATAAGGTCAGTGCTGTCATAGGAGATCAGCTCGTGCACGAAGGGGACGTTATTCAGGGCGTCCGAGTTATCTCCATTCTTCCCAATGGGGTCTTGGTTGCGCCAGCGGCCCCTGATTGAGTCGGCCGGGTAATACACATGTTAAAGGTCTAAAATAGTCATCAGTTGCTGGTTCACCAAGGGCAGGACGGCCGTATGTGCGAATAAGGGAATGGTACGGAGCAGGTCAATCTTCAAATATTCGTACGGAAACTGAGCGCACCTTCATCAGACTGACTTGATTATGCATAAAGCAAATTCTCTGTCTTCTAGGATGGATTAGGCAGTCATTGAGGTACTAATTCTGAAGGTGGGCAATGGCTGTTGATGAGCTTAATCGCACCCGTAGAGATCCTACCCAACTCGATTTGGGATCGAAATATGATGTGGCGTTCTGGTCGAGAAGATTCGGAATAACGCATCAGCAGCTGGAAGCGATCGTATTAAAGGTGGGCAACTTGCCGGACGACGTGCACAAGTTCCTACGGCAACAACATTGGATCTCTCAGACGGATGTGACCAGAGAGACGACCTCCCAAGCCAGGTAAATCGATACGATCGACCTTAGCGAAGACAGCCGTAGCGAATTGAGCATCCATCTCGAAGGAGGAAGCCAACGGTCCGCTTCCCTCAGCAATCGCCGCCGCTCCTTAGCAATGACGAAGATCTGCGCTGGCAGTCGCGAACGCAGAATCCGGTTCTCCTTCTTCAGGTAGGGTTGCCCACTGTCTCAGTGCCACCCTTGCTTTTTGCGCGTCATCCAGAGAAGGCAAGCGATCGCGCGGGTTGACTCCACCGAACGCTTTTCGAAGACCTCTGGCTAGATTCCCCCTCCGTCCCATCGTCGAACGTCAAGATGACCGCATCGCTTGTCTTGGGATATCCGATGACAAAGTGCGGCCCACGACAAGCGCCATCAGGATGGCGGGCACACATGCCCATAGAATTCGGTTATCCAGGCCGAGCGGGACTGCAAATTCGTGCAACACGATTAGCCATGTTTCTGTCCGACCGGCCGGTCAATTTAACATTCGCGGGACGTCTCACCTGAAGTGATCGATCACCCCGACGGATTGCTCGTGACTTCCTTAGTCAAACTTCAGAGGCCGCGGCTGGTCAATCGGTTCCATCATTTGTGGACCTTGGTTCTTGAGGCTGACGCCGAACTGACCAGCAGTTGGCAAAGTCCAACAGAAGGCGGACTTGCGGTAAGGGTTACATTGTGGGTAATGATCGCCCAATCGGCTTTCTTCGCTGGCTCGGCAATAGCAGCAGTCGCATCGCGTGGGTGCGTACATCCTCAGGATGCCAATGGCTAAGCGAGCCGCCATTCCACAGGGGGCTCGTGCTGAGGCGTCTCGCCGGGCTCCACGGATTCTAATGTCTGGATGTCATCGGAGTGCCAAAGCCGGAATCCGCCGCGGAAGGCTGTTTGATTGTGTGCGACGCGTGCTCCCGCTGGAACTTCCTTAATCAGTTTTGCATTTCCGCCACCCAACACAACGTAGTCCACTTCAAAGGCAGGCAAGAAGGCGTGCACTAGAGTCTTGACTGCCTCACGCCACGCTCGAGTGCCGAGTTTACGAAGTCCGCCACGCCCGAGGATTTCGCCGCAAGACTTTCCCAGATGGCTGGGCAGACAACCGAGTTCTAACGGAATGATCGTGTTTTGAGAGATTAAAGTTGAACCGAGTCCCGTACCCAGCCCGAGGAAGAGCATTTTTCCCCCTTCATAACTGCCCAATGCTTGAAGTGCGGCATCGTTAAGTACCCGGACCGGCCGACCAAATGCAGCAGCGTAGTCGTATCCGACCCACCCGGAACCAAGATTGCCCGGTTCAGAAATTGGTCCCGAACTGCCAACCAGGCCGGGATAACCCATGGATATCGCTTCGTACTCCCAATCTGTTGTCAGCTCCTGGACCGTTTGGACCATTTTGGGGGGAGTCATCGTGGGACCTGAAAGGAATCGGCGGGGTTCAGTCTCACCACGTAGCAAACATTTGATCTTGGATCCGCCAATGTCAATGGTCAATATGGACCGCGGTAGTGCCTTCGTCACTTTCAAACCACGGGTCGGATACGAAACGACATTTTCCTCATCTGATGGAGTAGTCATCCGGTGCATCCTTTTTTGCTACTTCCGCAACGGAAAGGTGTATATATAAAGTGAATTGAAGTGAGGACACGAACGCTGCAGTAAGCGTCAACGCCCCCAATCCTATCCCTGAGTATTAGCCAGAGGCTTCACGACCTATCGGTCCTTTGCGGGCGGTGATGCCTTAACTAGCTCGGACTTCAGCGGCGGCTTCTTCCGAATGGACTGTGACGGTTTCGGTCTTCTTTCGGAAGGCAGACCTTTGATGCGGACGGACTTTTGCGTGCGATAAGACGCTCGGATGGCATCGATGATCTTCACGTCGATTAGCCCTTCAATGCCCGAAGGTTCGGGCTCTGTTTCGCCGACAATACATTTCGCGAAGTAATCGATCTCGGCCGCGACTTGGTCACGATGCTTGAAGGTTTTGGTTCGCTCATTTTTACCTACGCTGATAGTTCGGGTGATATCGCCTTGCCAGGTAAATGCCGGATCCATCTTCAATACGCCCTTGGTCCCGATGATTCTGTATTCGGACACCTTAGCCTCTCCAAAACCACATAGAAACGTTGCCAGACGATCGTCGGGAAATCGCAGAGTCGCACTCACGGACTCTGGCACTTCTTGAAATCGCGCATCGGATCCGTAAATTGAAAATGCCGTAACTTCTTCCGGCTCAGCGCGGAAAATGTAGCGAGCTGCATTCAGGCAGTAGATACCAATGTCCTCAACGGGACCTCCTCCCAGGGACGAGTCGACTCGAATGTTGTCAGGATCCACTTGCATGGTATGAACCGAGACGAACAAACGGGCTTCGCCGATTTCACCGGATTGAATGGACTTGATGGCCTGAAGGTTACCGGCTTCGAAGTGAAGGCGGTACGCAGTCATTAGACGTACGTTGGCAGCTTCACAGGCGGCGACCATCCGCTCGGCGTCGTCCACCGAATAGGCCAGCGGCTTCTCGCACAGAACATGTATACCAGAATGAGCGGCCCGTTCGGTGTACTCGCAGTGTTGCGAGTTCGGTAGAGCGATGTAGACGGCATCGATGTCACCAGACGAGCACAGGGAGTCATACTCATCGTAATTGACGGCAGGAGTTTTGTATTTTCGCCCCAGTTTCGTAGCCTTCACCTTGTCACCGGTGACGAGTGCCGCCAGTTCCACCGCTTGAGACGTGTTCGCGAATGCCGGGAGGATCGCCGCCTGCGCAAAGTGTCCGAGACCAACTACAGCGAATCGAACTTTTCTCTTCGAGGTTTGGGGCATTGGAATTGGTTTCTTCAACTTATTGGTGAGTGATGGAGAACTGCAGGCACTATTAGCCGAAACGTCTGCTGGCAAGCAAAGCGTCAACTCTTGGCGTTCGAGACGAGTGTTAGCAGATTCATGACCAGAAGGGACGTATGCCTGCGACCGCGGCTTACTGTTGTTTGCTCTTTTGGGCAGCAATGCAGATTACGTGGGTTGGAGTGCGGAAGACGATTCGCTTATCAACGAAGAAGGGAGAGCTGCTTGAACCTTCGGCTTTGTTACGCGCGATCTCTGGGCAATCGGCGGTTGGCTTCAGAATCACCGTCGTTCCGTTGGTACTTTGAACATACAGGTGGTCGTTAGCGAGTGACAGACTGGCGTCAACCCTTCCCTCGCCTAACTCCAGTCTCTTCCGTTTGATGACGTTTCCAGTCGCAATGTCGACAACGTCCAATATTCCGCTGCCCGTGGAAGAAAAGAGCAGGCCTTCATGAATCACCGGCGATGCTAAGCGATCCTCTTGAGCGCCCTTTGTTTGCCAGATGACGTCGGCCTGGACATTGCTCTCCTCTTGATTGAGGGACAGCTTGATCGCCAAAAACCGTCCGCGTTCTGCCGCGAATATAACTCCTTGGTGAGCAATTGGAGAGGAGTAGCCCAGATCGAATAGATCTTTTGCTAACACCTTCCCATCTTCGCCGCCGATGATGGCGCCGGCCGGAGTAACAATAACATTTTTGTCTCCGACCTTGAGTGCGACAGGGGTTCCGTTGCGCGCGGGGGCGGCAGTTTTCCAAACGATTTCTCCGGACCGTCGGTCCAAAGCAAACAGCTCTTTTAAATGAACGATCAGCAGATTGCCCGCGATAATCGGCGAGGCACTATGACGTGACATCGGCTTGCTGATGAACTTGCTCCAGTTCCGTTGCCCGTCGAGGGTATGAGAAGAAACGATGCCATTCCCCAGTACCGCGTAGACGTTCTCCAAGTCGGCAACAGGAGTGCTGGCTGTGTTCCCGGTGGCGTCGGTTCGCGGCGGCGGAATTGCAGTCAGTTCCTCATCACGCTGTTGTAGTTTCTTGATCCGATCCCGGAGCGAGGTGACTTTCTCTGAATTCGGGTTTGCGTCCTCCTCAGACTTCAGCTGTTTCTCGAGCTCAGCAATTTCCTGTTGGACCTTCTGTGACTCAGCATGCAGTTGCTTGATCTCGTTTGCCTTTTCAAGTCCGAAAATGACCTCGTACTCGTGCGGGCGATTCCAGAGTAATTCCCCGTCCGTGAGGCGGAAGCACAACAGCCGATTTGGCTCGGCCATCACGAACGCGCGCTCACCTGCCACGATGGGTGATGAGATGCTTGTGGCAGGGAGATCACTTTTCCAGGCGATCCCTGTTTCGC